>AWGX01000577.1 GCA_000495415.1 Smithella sp. ME-1
AGGCAGGATTCGGTCAGGAATGGCCTTGCAGCTATTGATAATAAATGCGATCTGGTACTTGTTCATGATGCGGTAAGGCCGTTCATTACCGAAAGGATGATCAGGGAGGTTATTGCTGCGGCGAAAGTAACAGGTGCGGCATCAGTCGGTGTTAAGGCCAAAGAAACCATCAAGGAAGCCGGAAAAGATAATGTAGTAGCAATTACAATTCCACGAAATAATATATGGCTAACGCAGACTCCTCAGGCATTTAAACTGGAAATTTTAAAAAAAGCATACAAAAAAGCCTGTGATGAAAAATTCTATGGCACGGATGACGCGTCGCTGGTTGAGCGTATGGGTATAAAAGTAAAGATGGTTGCCGGTTCATATGACAATATTAAAATTACAACACCGGAAGATCTGGAAATGGCAAGAGCTTTAATAAGAAATAAATCGGGAGGCAAGATGAAAATACGCATCGGATGTGGTTATGACAGTCATCGTTTTGTCGCCGGTAGAAAGTTAATCTTGGGCGGTGTGAAGATTCCTTTTAATTTGGGATTGGACGGCCATTCCGATGCCGATGCGCTGATACATGCCATCTGCGATGCTCTTTTTGGAGCGGCTGG
>AWGX01000578.1 GCA_000495415.1 Smithella sp. ME-1
CGGCATGAAAGAAGTTAAGATGACACCGGCAGAAATTGATGTGTTGAAGAAGAAACTCATGCCGGTTTGGGATGAGTTTGCGGCAAAGGGATACTATACCAAAGCCGAACTGGAAGAACTTAAAGCAATTTTGGCGGAATATCGAGCCAGGAATAAAAAATAGGAAAGTTGCTTAGTATATAAAAATATACTGGATGGAGTCTTTAGTTCATAGCAACATCGTTTAAAAAACAATAATAATAAAAAACCCGTGTAAAAACGGGTTTTTTATTTGACATACAAACAAGATTTCCTTATATATTTCAGCCATAAAAAAGCGCTATGATACGCTATAAATTACAGAAGGACTGAGGCTATGAAAGGTTTGTTTGCGCGGAAACCGCTGGAACTCATTGTACAGGAACCAGAGTTCGAACAGCACAAATTAAACAGGATTCTTGGACCATGGGGACTCATCAGCCTTGGAATAGGCGTTATCATTGGTGCAGGAATTTTTGTCTTGTCAGGTCAGGCAGCCGCGACTTATGCTGGACCTGCAATAATTCTTTCTTTTATTCTTTCCGCGATAGGGTGTGCTCTGGCCGGCCTATGTTACGCCGAATTTGCTTCGATGATTCCGATTTCCGGAAGCGCTTATACATATGCATATGCTACTCTGGGCGAATTTCTGGCATGGATAATCGGCTGGGATCTTGTGCTGGAATATCTTTTCGGAGCGTCAACAGTTGCAGTGGGTTGGTCGGGATATGTAGTAAGTTTTCTGAAGGATCTTAATATAAATATCCCTGCTGCTTTTTGTCAATCTCCGTTTTCATATTCAATTACAGATGGCTGGAACACAACCGGAGCAATTTTGAATTGCCCGGCAATCTTTATTGTGGGAATTATGACAACACTACTGGTTATCGGTATTCGCGAATCGACACGGGTAAACAATTTTATAGTGATTGTCAAACTGGCCGTTATTGTTCTTTTTATCGGAGTTGGAATTTTTTTCATCAGGTTTGCAAATTGGTCACCGTTTTTACCCGATAATACCGGACATTTCGGGTCGTTCGGCTGGAGTGGCGTTATACGCGGCGCCGGAGTAATCTTTTTTGCTTATATTGGATTTGATGTGGTTTCCACCGCTGCACAGGAAGCGCGCAACCCTCAGCGCGACATGCCTATTGGCATACTGGGATCGTTAGTTGTCTGCACGATTATTTTTATCCTGATGACAGCTGTGCTCACCGGCATCATGAAATATACGGAACTTGCTGTTCCGGATCCTATCGCAGTTGCTGTTAATGCTGCAGGACCAGGTATAGCGTGGCTTCGTCCATTCATTAAAATTGGCGCTATTGCCGGATTGAGTTCTGTCGTGCTGGTATTGCTTATGGCTCAGCCGCGCGTTTTTTTTGCCATGGCGCGGGACGGCTTGCTGCCTAAAGCATTTGCCAAGGTTCATCCGCGATATAAAACGCCGTACATACCAACAATTCTTACAGGGTGTGTCGCGGCAATTGTATCAGGCCTTTTCCCCATCAATATTCTCGGAGAACTTGTTTCCATAGGAACATTGCTGGCATTTGCCATTGTATGCATAGGCGTGCTCGTTTTGCGCTATCGTCATCCGGAATATCCGCGTGTTTTTCGCACACCATGGGTTCCTTTCGTTCCTGTAGCGGGCGCTATAGTAACTCTTCTGCAGATGGTATTTCTGCCTTTTGATACATGGGTTCGTCTTATTGTCTGGATGGCAGTAGGCTTTTGCATTTATTTCTTCTACAGCCGAAGACATAGCAGACTAAGAATCTTATCGCCGGGAGAATGATTAGGATAATATTGAAAAAAGATTTTATTGCCGGTTTATTTATTACAATATTATATTTAATTGACTTATAAAACTATTCTTTTTATATATCCACATACATTAAGCTGCTTTAAAAAGTAAAATCTATCGATTCCGGAGGCGGCATGTCATCTAAAATCATTCTGGAAAGATTTCTCTGGTTTCAAAACGAAATAAGAAAAGTTAAATATACCAAATCCCCCTTTCGGAAGAATCGGCTGAAAAGCTTCTTGTCTCATATGGAAAACATATGAGACAATTTTCTAACAGGGTGAAATCGTAGGATATAAAATGGGGGGGGAGGATTAACAATACAATAGTGCAAATATTAAAGGTAAAATTTTATTAATTATGGAATACATAGCGCATTCAGAGAACAATACTAACGAAACACATCTTTTATCCAAGCACCTTCGGGAAGCAGCCGAAATATCTTCATCTTTTTCTTGGAAAGAAGATTATAAGTCAATCTTCTACCTCACGGGATTACTTCATGACATTGGCAAATACCAGGCAGCCTTTCAAGAATATATTAGAAATGGTGGCAAGCGTGGAAGTGTGCCGCACGCATCATGGGGTGCAGGTTATGCGCGTTGCAGAAGTATGTTGGAAGCATCTTTCGTAATTGATGGACACCATAAAGGCATTCCTGATAATTCAACATGGAAGGTTGACACGGAACCATTCAAGCGCAACGAAATGGACGAATTTAAAGATGTTGTCGAGCGATTCACCGAAGAAAACAGCATCAATGAAAGTAACTTTAACAAAGAAAGCTTAGCGGATATTTCAAAAACACCTTCACACCGCGAGGTCTTCATCAGGTATTTGTTCAGTGCATTAACGGATAGTGATTGGCTCTCTACCGAAAAACACTTTGATAAAACAACTTCTGAAATCCGACCCGAAATAACACTGCCCATTGAAGAAATGACCAATAAATTGGCAGCGGAATTTTCAAAAAAATCAAAAGAAGGTGCGATTAACCACATGAGAAATGAAGCGCGTCTTAAGGCGCTTGAAAAAGCTACGCAACCATGTGGTTTTTATTCTTTATCGCTACCTACCGGGATGGGTAAGACTCTGACATCTATAGCTTGGGCATTGCAGCATGCACAGGCTAATAATCTAAATCGGATAATAATAGTTCTTCCCTTTGTGAATATCATCGATCAAACAGCTCAAATATTAAAGGATATATTCGGTAGCGAGGTGGTATTAGAACATCATTCCAGTTTTAATGAAGATGATACGGTAATGATGGTCAGCAACGAAAATTATTCGCTTGTTGAGCAAAGAAAAAAACTGGCATGTGAAAACTGGAATTATCCAGTTATTCTGACTACCACTGTGCAATTTTTCGAGTCACTTTTCAGTAACAGACCATCCAAGTGTAGAAAAGTTCATAATATTGCAGAATCAGTAGTTATCTTTGACGAAGTGCAAACACTACCCAAAGACGTAATCCTGCCTACGCTCCAAATGCTTAAAGATGTCCAAAGTATTATGAAAACATCCTTTCTATTTTGCACTGCCACTCAACCTGCTTTTGAAAAAAGAAAGGGTTTTGATGGTATCGACAACATCCAGCCTTTGATCAACGATTCCAATGAAATGTATAAAGAAACACGGCGTGTTGAATATAAATTGCTAAATAAACTGGAGCCTATAGATTTATCATATCTTCTCGACGCAACTTCTGACAAAGGCACTTCAACGCTGATAATATTTAATACAAAGAAACCGGCACTAGAGTTTTTCAATTTAGCTAAGAATCTTGAACATTGGGAAAAGAAATATCACCTTTCAACCGGGATGTGTCCCGATCATCGAAAAATGGTTATCAAGGATATTCGGGATGATTTGGCTGCCAAACGAAAAATTCTTGTTTCTTCAACACAATTGATAGAGGCGGGCGTTGATTTTGATTTTCCGGTGGTCTTCCGTGCATTGGCACCACTTGAAGCGATTATTCAGGCTGCCGGTCGTTGTAATCGTGAAAACACGTTAGGCCCTTCCGGCGGAAAAGTATTTCTGTTTAAGTTGCACGATGGCGGGATGCCCGACAAAACATATTCCGCCTGCGCAAACCATGCTGAAGAATTGATAAGAATGGATATTGAACAGCTCCATGCGCCGGATAACTTCAACAAGTATTACGCCCAGGTGGTCAATCTTTACGTCAATCCTGATCAATATAATATCAATCAAGCGCGTAAAGCTTTCAACTTCCAAACGGTCAACGACAGTTATCGGATAATCCGTGAGACAACAGACGGACTTTATATGTATAACTACAGTGATGAAAGCAGGCAGTTGTTTCATTCACTGGAATATAAAGAATTTCTATCCAAAGACGATTATCGGCGAATGCAGGTTTACACAGTCTCTGTTTACAGGCATTTTGTGATTAAGAATAGTGCAATGTGTAAAACGATGCCCCAAGGATTCATGGTTTGGTATGGTAATTACGATCCACAAACAGGTATTTCAATAGAGCCATTAGAGGCGGACAAATTAGTTGTATAAACAGGAGGTGAATATGCTTGATAGTAGAATAGTAAGAGTTAAAGTCACGGGTGGTTATGCCTGTTTCACAAGACCGGACCTCAAGGTTGAAAGAATGACTTACCCGTGCATGACGCCGTCGGCTGCGCGTGGCGTTCTTGATTCCATATTATGGAAACCGGAATTTCAGTGGTATGTCAGGAAAATAATAGTTCTGAATCCTGTGCGTTTTTTCACAATCAAACGTAACGAAATTAATGCCAAGCAAGGGCGAACACCAATAATCATAGAAGACAAGCGGGCGCAGCGCAACAGCGTCGTCTTGCGGGATGTGGCATATATTATTGAAGCATCGATCTATCAGAAAGAGATGTCGGAGCGTAATAAACCTGAAAAATACATTGGCAGGAAAGGCATTGACGCAGATCATGACGGCATATTTATTCGGCGCGTTAAAAAAGGGCAATGCTGGCGGCGTCCCTATCTGGGCACGCGAGAGTTTCCCGCGGAGTTTATGGAACCGCATGGCAAGGAAGAACCTTTAAAAGAAACAATCCCCATTGGCAGCATGTTATTTGACATATTCTATAATGAGATTAGCAAACCGGAACCGATTTTCTTCCATGACGTTGCTGTAAGAAACGGCATCTTGCACTGCGAAGTGCCTGAAAACGACAAAATGATGCTATCCAGCCACGTCCAGCCGCCACTTGATAGCGAGATATCTTCCTTCATCTATGCGTTCAATCAGCAGGAAGAAAAGGAGGCAGCCTTATGATTAAGGAGTTAAGTGATCTGGGTAAAACATTGCGTTCACAGAAAGCCGATGATGAATGGGTGCATGATGCGTTAAAGCCAGAGCCGATTAATGTTGAATTGATAATTACCTCAGATGGGAGCTTCCAAAAATTTAATTTGATCGAAAAGAAACAAACAATTTCTGAGGCGATTACTGCAAAGAAAGGAAAGGCACGTTTGCTTCTCGACAAAGCAGAAGAAGTTCTTTGTTATGGTGGTGAAAAATCAAAGAGCAAGCATGAGCTCTTTCTGAAAAAGCTGGATGCATATCAAAGCTTACCGGAATTGGCGCCTGTAATTTCATTTTATAATAGCAACAAGACGAAAGGTGCTGATATGGCTTTGCAAAGCTATGTTGAAGCCATACCTGAAGAGAAAAACAGGAAAGGCAATATCGGTTTTCGCATTCAATCCGAGGGCATTAGGATTCATGAAAAACCAGAAGTGCTACAAAAAATTATAGATAATTATGAAACCGCCCAGAAGGAATTAATGGAGGGCAGCAAAAAGAAGTGTTCTATCTGCGGGCAGGCAAAATATCCCGTAGAAGATATACCGCATGGAATGATTAAGCGTGTGCCAAGCGGCCAATCAAGTGGTTGTGCATTAGTTTCGTACAATGACACTGCTTTTGAGTCGTATGCTTTGCAAGGCAATGAAAACTCATCAATATGTACAAATTGTGCAAAGACATATGTTGAAGGACTAAACTGGCTTCTATCAGCAGGAAATGAAATTGTCATCAGAACCAAAAAAGGAAAAGACAAAACATCTTATCGCTATACAAACCGCAAAAATTTCGGTTCGGACACCGCTATTGTATTCTGGACGCGTGGTAATAAAGCATTATCCGAAATCGATCAGTTGGAAGCCCCGAATCCTGATGATGTGAATAAATTGCTTGAATCCGTAAGTCTGGGCAAAGAGAAAGATAGCCGCTACGTAGAAGCGGATCAGTTTTATTCATGCACACTATCCGGTTCTGCGGCGCGTATTGCCGTGCGGGATTGGATCGAAACAAGTTTGTTTGATTTTAGAAAATCAATCGCACAATGGTTTAAGGACATCGCCATCATGGAATACGATAGCTCGCTAAAAGCATTAAAAACTAGATATGTCGGCTTATATAATCTGGCAAGAAGTTCACAGAATGTTACAAACGATAAAGATGTTTCTCTTTCACGCACAGCCTCATATCTGTGGAATGCGGCAATCAAGAAGACAGTCCCGCCATTATGGTTGTTGACAAAGGTATTGCAGCGATCTCGTATGGATGAGTACGGCGTTACTGCTGAACGTGCATCTCTAATAAAGCTTATTTTAAATAGAAATAATAAGGGAGGTGGTTTTATGGTCACAGAAAAAATTGAAGAAGGATTAAAGCCGGTTGCCTATGTCTGCGGGCAAATATTTGCCAAGTTGGAAAGTATTCAGTTCGCTGCTTTAGGAATTTCAAGCATTCGAGAAAGATATTTCACATATGCCATGACTTTACCAGCTGCGGCGTTTGGCCGTCTTTTTAACTTGCATTCCAATATGACGAAGTTACTGC
>AWGX01000579.1 GCA_000495415.1 Smithella sp. ME-1
ATACTCTTTTTGAACTGACATATACTTCTCTCCCTTTCTTATATGAGTCCGGTAATTTATTTGCGCCCAATGATTTATCTTTCCCTCACGGCATTTGAATTTACCCTGCTGCCCGGCCGGGATTTTCCGTTACGTCTTATGCGCGTCTTTGCCGACGTGCCGATTTTAGCCTGTTTTTTCGCGGCTTCCGGTAATTTTGTTTCAACAACTATATCTTCCTGATCACGTTCCTTCAGCCACTGAACAATTTTCGGAGCAAATAATTTCTGAAATTTGGAACTCACGTAAATGCCTATATGTCCGGTTTCCAGGCAGACATCTTCCACATCTTTGCTGCCTACAGCGCCGGACAGCTGATTGCAGGCCTGGGGTGGAACCAAATGGTCGTATTCACCGAAAAAATTTAAAAGAGGCATAGTCAGCTTTTTCAAATCAACACGTTGGCCACCAAGAAACATCTTACTTTGAATAAGCAAATTCTTCTTGTAGCAATCTTCAATAAACTGGCGGAAAGTTTCTCCGGGAACATCAGGACTGTCGAAAATCCAGCGTTCCATGCGCACAAAATTTTCCACAAAATCCTTGTTGTCCATATTATCCATAAAACTGACATATTTATCGATCATCAGGCGCGCCGGGTTTAGCAGCAAAAAACCAAGATTCATGATATCACCGGGAATATTCCCGAAAGTTTTAATCATCCTGTCCACGTCGACGTCTTTCATCCAAACATGCAAAAGACCTCTATCCGTGTCGAAGCTTGACGGCGTAACAGTAGTAATCAGGTTTCTAATTTTATCCGGATGAAGAGCGGAGTACATAACACTGAAAGTTCCACCCATACATATGCCCATCAGGTTAATCTTCGGAACATTGTGTTTTTTACGGATGAAATCAATAATATTATTCATGTAACCATTGACATGATCGTCAATCGTGAGGAAATGATCCTTTCGCAAGGGGTAGCC
>AWGX01000580.1 GCA_000495415.1 Smithella sp. ME-1
CCGCCACCGATAGGACAAATGATAGTATCTACTTCCGGCAGATCTTCCATTATTTCCAGTCCGATAGTAGCAAGGCCGTTCAAAATTTCCGGTTCGTTGCCCTGCTGGACATAATAGTAACCTGCGCTGTCTACAAGTTCTTCACAGTATGACTGCGCATCATAAAAATCTTCTCCATGTACAATAAGTTCCGCGCCATAGCTTTCTATTGTTCTGTTAATTTCAGGATTGTTATGCTCAGGTACGACAACCGTGCACGGCACATTAAACCATTGACCGGCCCAAGCCATGGCCAGTCCGTGATTTCCTCTGGTCGCAACAAGTATTCCCGCCTCCAGTTCCTCCCTGGACATATGATGATAAAAATTAAGAGCCCCTCTTATTTTGAATGATCCGGTCGGATTGTGGTTTTCATGCTTGACGAATGCTTCACAACCGATAAGTCTGGAAAGTTCCGGATAGTGTGTCAAGTTCGTTCTATTGAGGTATCTGTAAATAACGGATCTTGCCATGAAAGCCCGCGGCAGATTGATCTGCTTGCTTAACAGTTCATATTTTTTCAGCATAATAAGCCTCCTTGATAATTACAGTCTCTGTGACTGTTTTAAAACGCTCATCTGCTGTGTTGCGCTGCAAACCGCA
>AWGX01000581.1 GCA_000495415.1 Smithella sp. ME-1
CCCCTGTTTGTAGGAACTTATACTGCTGCACCGTACAGAATGGGATTTGAAGATTTTCATCCTGAAAAAGCCCTCGGTTTTTTACCTCATGAATTGGATTACACGCATCTGCGTATGCTTTGGCGGCGCTGGCAGAAAAAAGCCGATCTTAATGTACTGGGATATCCTCTGACGCCATTCGGTCCGCATGCCCTTGATAAGGCAATCAGTTCCCTGTTTATGCTAAAAGGCGATTTCATGCACGATTTTCGGTTAATCGATTACCTTGTTTGCATTCTAAGCACCGATAAAAGCCCGGCGCTCAACGGTGAACTCAATAACAGTCATTATTTAAAAAAGGATCTTGCCGACCTGGGAGTTTTTGACACCAAAATGTCTCTTTACCTGTTCGACAAATTGAGAGAATACGACAATATGGGATTTTCCGGGTTCG
>AWGX01000582.1 GCA_000495415.1 Smithella sp. ME-1
AACGAGATCAAATGCGGAACTACCGATAAGCTCTTCCTGATTATATCCCAGTATCCTCTCTATGGAAGGACTGTTATATTGGAAAATCCCTTGAGGATCTAATTCACTTATAAAGTCGCTCATATTATCTGTGATGCGCTGGTATCTCTCCTCGCTCTCCGTGAACGCCTCCTTGAAGAGCTTGCGCTTTAACTCATCCAGCGCCTGTCCTAAGCTTTGCCCAAGCTTCTTGCTTTCATCTCTGCTATTTAAGAGTAAAGACAGCAAAACACCGATGATAGACATGCTGACCATGAAGATTAAAGCTCGCAGTAATGGATCAGGGTAAGGTGATACAAACAGGGCGCGGGGAAGAAAGACGAGCAGGGAAAGGAAGCCGGTTATTATAATACCTTTCATTCTGAATTCATAAGTTGCATACATAACCGGTATAAGAAATAAAGCCCGATGCAAATCATGAACAGTGTAGAAAATATGCCACCGCAGATTTACCCAGCCCGCATAATCTATGATAACATCCACATAGTAAAATACCGAACAGGCCACCATGAGTAAAGCGATATGCCAGAAAGAGGCATCCTTCCACACAGGGAGCTTTTCGTTCTCGCGGGCATTACTTGTTGTGCCTGAATTGGCCATGGTTTTATCCTTAAAGCAAGATTACAGCGATAGTAAAAGATTACAGAGATTAGGGACAGTGATTACTGCGATTAAGAAATCTCTGTAATCGGATATTAATCATTGTAATCTTTCCCCTGAATCTCAGTAATCTTCTTCGCATCTCTGTAATCGCCCCTATTTAATCTCCGTAATCTTGGCTTCCAGTTCGGCAACTCTCTCTTTCAATTCCCGCATCCGCAGTTCCCGATCCACAAATACTTTATTGATCCGTTCCAGATCAGCGGTCTTGGTTGATAATTCGGCGGTGCGCTGGGCAATACGTTGTTCCAGCTCTTCATTTAGTTTTATTATTTCTGCTTCTGCCCGCTTGCGGTCGGTAATGTCCTTTGCAATGCTGAGTAGAGCGGGTCTGCCGAACCAATCCGCTTTCTTGGCGTACACCTCCAGCGGTAACGAGGAACCATCCTTGCGTATATGGCACACCTCGAACAGCGCCTCACCTTTCTCGGCGATCCGTTTCATCCTTTCGGATATCAGGCTCTCGCTCTCGGGTACGTCCAACTGGTGGAGGTTGAGGGACATGAACTCCTCTTTGGTGTATCCATGCATCGCGAACGTCTGATCGTTTGCATACATGAAGACGCCGCTCTCATCATGAACCGTGATAGAAAGCGGTGAGATGTGCAAGAGTTGCGCCTGCTCCTTGAGCGCTTCCTCCAACTTTTTACGTTCGGAAATTTCCATCTGCAGATTATTTACGGAGGTATAAGATTGGTTCAACTTAGCAACCGTTTCATTCATGACCTTGGCTAAATCAGTCAACTCATCATCACCTATCACAGGTATTTGATATTCCAGCTTGCCACTACCGATGATTTCGACCTCTTGCTTCAGGGCTGTCAGACGTTTTGCCACCGTTCTGTTGAGCGAAGTTGAATTGACGATAATCGCTATGCCGCCGCCCGCAAACAAAATGATGATCAGCAAAAGAGCCCTGTTTTGTGCTTTGGTCTTTTCTCTCACGGTTGATTCCTGCAGTCTATTGATAATATCCATCAAGGCGTAGGCCTTGAGAAATACCTGGCCGATCTGCCGCGTTCCCACTTCATCAAAAATAAGTCTGCTTTTCGCACGGCGCGCTTCCCGCTTACCTCTCTCGATTATCGAGGAGAATGAAGCAAATGTTGCATCAAAGTTTTTTCGCGCTTCCTGTAACAGGAGTTTGTCCTCCGCGCTCGAAAAACTTTTAGCTGCTGTTTCCAGTAATTTCAGGAGAGCTTCGGATTTTAAGTGCCACTGGATGCCTGCCCGTTCTTCCCGATTAAGAAGATAATCGTCCCGCAAAACGATGCGCTCAAAGGCCGTTTTTTGTATTTTATTGACCAGATTCTCATTCCGGTTTGTCCTATAAACTTCCAGGAACGACCAGGACAGGGAAATTGCTATAAGCACTGTTATCAACAGGGATATCCAGACATTTAGCATGAGTTTTGTTTTTATCTTCATTTTTCCCTCGTCCGGCATCTCCTGGCGAAAGGTGAAAGGTGAAGCGAAAAAACGAGATAGTCTTCACGAACGACGAGTCACCGTTTCTTACGTTTCACATTTTACCATTCACACTTCACGTCTGTTTGCTCCTAATGTATAATCCGCACGGCATCCGGTTTGACCGCCTCAAGGCCGTCCAAATAAATAAAATCAAGGTAATTGGGCATGACATTGTTTGGCGTCAAACGGTTTTTTATTGCCCATCGCGTCTGATCTTCAATGTCCACCAGCAGAGCCTGATCAAGTGCCACCCGGAACATGAAAATATCCCATATTTCATCAAGAAGGGCTTTATCCACTTTGAGGAATCCGGCGACAAGTCGACGTGATTCTTCGGGGTACTCATGTACAAATATTTCAGCTTTGATGAGCGCCCGCAAAACTTTTTTTACCGCTTCGGGATTCTTCTTTGCATACTTCTGCCTGGCAACTAGACAGAAATTTTCAGTGTAGAGTGATTCATCGAAAAATAATATTCCTTTACTTCCCAATCGTTTCTTAATTTGTGTCAAATGGGGATTCCATATGGAGACGGCATCAACTTCTCCAATGTCGAGGGCATGGGCCATTTTATCAGGATTCATATCAATTATTTTGACTTGCTTTCTGCCGATATTGTGGAGTTGCAGGAAAGAATCCGTAAAGAAATGCCCCGTTGTCCCCAGTGTAAGGCCGATTTTTTTTCCTTTGAGGTCTGATGGCCGGGTAATTCCCCTGTCTTGTCTGGCCACGATGGCGGCATTTCTGTTAGAAGTCTGAAGCACGGCCAGCGTCGTGATAGGTCTGCCGGCCATGACGGCAAACATGATCGGCGTATCCGCCACTGTGGCAATATCCGCTTTGCCGTCAATCACAGACTGTAGCGCTACTTTCCCGAAGGCGTGAGGCTGGGGCGTTGCCTCCAAACCCTCTTCCTTAAAGAAACCCTTCACCAGGGCGATATGTATAAGAACCGGATTTAAATTGGTCGTATAGGCGATGGTGATCTTTTCTGGCGGATCCGTTTTTTGCTGTTGACAGCCATTAATGGTCAATACGATAAATAGAAGCGTGCTGAGGAAAAGAGCGGCAGGATGCAGATATTTCCGAAAAGGAATCATATTCTTTCCTCCTCCCTCTGTTAAGCTTGGCGGTCAGCAAATATGATATTTTGTTGTTGACGGTGAGTTTTCTTCTATTTTATATTGATTTTACTACGGAAATATTTAAAGTCAATCCTAATATTGATAATCATTTGACTTGATAAAATTTCGGCGGAGTTGTAAAAAAAGCCGTAGATTAATGCCACAGGCATTAAAAGATATAAACAAGGAATGCCGATGCCAATAACAGAAATTCTTACACGCAACGCCTCTCTTTACGGCGAAGAAATATGCCTTATTGAAATAAATCCTCAAATCAAAGAAATAAACACAAGCTGGAAGGATTACGATCTTGTAGAAACCAATCCGGAAAACCGTTACCGGCGGGAGATGACCTGGCGTGAGTTCGACGATAAAGCCAATCGCCTGGCAAACTTTCTGCTGGGCAGAGGTTTAACAAAAGGTCACAAAGTAGGTATCCTGCTGATGAATTGTCTGGAGTGGCTGCCGGTTTATTTCGGTGTTCTGAAAACCGGAGCACTGGCTGTACCGCTTAATTACCGCTATACGGAAGATGAAATAAAATACTGCCTCGATTTGGCTGAATGCGATGTTTTGATTTTCGGGCCGGAATTTACCGAAAGAGTTGCTGCAATCAAAGATAAAATTCCAAATGTAAAAATGAAGCTGTTTCTGGGAGTGGGACGTCCCGCTTTTGCCGAAAGTTATTATGCCCTCACCGCGTGTTGTTCTTCCGTTGCTCCCAAAATCAAACTTTCCGATGATGATGACGCAGCCATTTATTTTTCTTCAGGAACTACCGGCTTTCCCAAAGCAATTCTTCACGATCACCGCAGTCTGATGACATCATGTGAAGTGGAAATGAATCATCACAAACAAACACGCGCAGATAATTTCCTCTGTATACCGCCGCTTTATCACACAGGAGCAAAAATGCATTGGTTCGGCAGTTTTCTGGCGGGGAGTAAAGCAGTTTTATTGCGGGGCGTCAAACCGGAGTGGATATTCAACGCAGTGTCCGAAGAAAAGATAACGATTGTCTGGCTGCTGGTTCCCTGGGCGCAGGACATTCTTGATGCCATCGAACGCGGTGAGATAAAACTTACGGATTATAAAATAGATCAGTGGCGGCTGATGCATATCGGCGCGCAACCGGTTCCACCAAGCCTGATAAAACGCTGGAAAAAATATTTTCCCAAACACGAATACGATACCAATTACGGCCTTTCGGAATCCATCGGGCCGGGTTGTGTCCATCTGGGTATTGAAAATATCCATAAAGTCGGCGCTATCGGCAAGGCCGGTTACAAATGGGAAGTGCGGATAGTAGATGAAAACGGGCATCCTGTGAAGCAAGGCGAGGTTGGTGAACTTTGTGTCAAAGGTGCCGGTGTCATGAAATGTTACTACAGAAATCCTGAAGCCACAGCCGAGATTCTAAAAGACGGCTGGCTATATACCGGCGATATGGCACGAATGGATGAAGACGGATTTATTTATCTTGTCGATCGCAAGAAGGACGTAATTATCACAGGCGGAGAGAATATTTATCCTGTACAGATCGAGGATTTTCTGCGTACGCATGATGCGATTAAAGATGTAGCGGTAATCGGTCTTCCCGATCAGCGGTTGGGAGAAATCGTCGCGGCGATAGTTGAATTGAAGCCGGGCTTCACCAATTCTGAAAAAGAGATTGCAGAGTTTTGTAATGCACTGCCGCGGTATAAGCGTCCGCGAAAAATCATTTTTGAAAAGGTGCCGCGCAATCCTACGGGAAAAATCGAAAAACCGAAACTCCGCGAAAAATATTGCGGCGGCAGCCTCGTGGAAGCACAGACAGAGAGTCATTAAAAAACAAAGGAGAAAAGTATGTTTGCTTATCAGCTTTCTATTTTTGCTGAAAATAAGTCTGGAAAACTCGCTCAGATAACCGGTGTGTTGTCTAAAGAAAAAGTAAATATAAGGGCAACTACAATAGCGACAGCGGATACTTTCGGTATTATCAATCTGATTGTTGATGATCCTCGGCGCGCCGAGGCGGCGCTATCCGCTGCAGGCATGACAGTACATTTGCGGGAAATATTGGCTGTTTTGATTCCCGATACTCCTGGCGGGCTGGATAATTTAATGCAACTGCTTTATAATGAAGGCATCAATATCAATAACGCTTATGGTTTTGTGCTGGAGAGTTCGAAAAAAGCGGTGTTTGTGGTAGATGTTGATCAGATGCAGAAGACGGAAAAACTATTGGAACAGAAGGGTTTTAAGACGCTGGATGTCCAAGCACTTTCCGCAATGTAGCACCGCTTCGCATTTGTGTCATTCCGTGCAAGCGAAGCGC
>AWGX01000583.1 GCA_000495415.1 Smithella sp. ME-1
GCGCCTTTCTGAATGTTAAGCCTCAGGATATCGTTAAGACATTAATTTTCAATGCCGACGGCAAACAATACGCCATTCTTATCCGCGGTGATCATGAAGTCAATGAAATAAAGGTAAAGAATTATTTGGGGGCGGACGAGGTGGAACTCGCCTCAGATGAAATTATCATGAAAGCTACGGGAGCGCCGAGAGGATTTGCCGGGCCGGTCAATATTAAAATACCGATACTAGTGGATTATTCGGTAATCGATATGATTAATTTTGTGACCGGCGCCAACAGGGAAGATTATCACTTCAAAAATGTTAATATCGGCAGAGATTTTCAAATTCAGGCATTTGCTGATTTCCGCATTGCAACAGTTCAGGATGCATGTCCCCGCTGCGGCGGTGATATCAAATTTGCACGTGGCATTGAAGTAGGCCACGTCTTTAAACTGGGGACAAAGTACAGCAAGGCGATGAAAGCCGCATTCCTGGATAAAGACGGTCAGGAAAAAATCATGATCATGGGATGTTACGGTATTGGTATAGGAAGAACAATGGCCGCCA
>AWGX01000584.1 GCA_000495415.1 Smithella sp. ME-1
CAGCCAGTCAACAATAAGTCAATTAAAATTTTCCATTAGTCTCGATACGGGATTGGAACCTGTTTGCAAGGGGATCAACCTGAAGTCAGCTGAATTTGTTTCGTCGATATTGGTATCATGGAGATATCGATAATGATCCGAAATTGTAGGTGATTAGCTATTCTTCGCGGAAGGAGATTTTTGTGAAACCTAAAAAATTCGTCTGGCTTATCTGTATAAGA
>AWGX01000585.1 GCA_000495415.1 Smithella sp. ME-1
CCTAAAGATTTTTCTCCCGGTCTGTTATCCGACGTGCTTTTGCTTAGACCTGATATTCTGGCGGCCGAACATCAGTTAAAAGCGGCCAATGCCAATATCGGTGCCGCCCGTGCGGCCTTTTTCCCACGTATTGCTTTGACAACCACTATAGGAACGGCCAGCACTGAATTATCGGGACTTTTTAAAGCCGGTCAGGGCACCTGGACTTTTGCGCCACAGATAGTTATGCCGATATTCGATGCCCGT
>AWGX01000586.1 GCA_000495415.1 Smithella sp. ME-1
GCCAACAAAGTTAGCCGAAGAAAGTGAATTGGTATATCCATGCCGATGGTTTGGGCAGTATCACGGCATTAACCAATGCCAGCGGCAGCATTGTGCAAACTTACAGCTACGATTCATTCGGCAACGTCACCGCCTCTGGCAGCATCAGCCAACCGTTCACCTACACCGGCAGGGAATACGATTCAGAAACCGGAATGTATTTTTACCGGGCAAGATATTACGACCCAAAGGTCGGCAGGTTTGTGACCAAAGATCCGATTGGGTTTGAGAGCGGCGATTATAACATTTATGCGTATGTAAATAATTCACCCATCAACAGAGGTGATCCTATGGGTTTAGGGTGGCTTGACTCATGGCCATGGAACGGAAATTTATGGCCGGGATTTTCGCGACAGCAGGAGGGTTGCGATAAACCAGCACCACAATCTCTAAATAAGAATCAATGTACAAGAGCTTGTTGCAACCAACACGATGCATGTTATGCAACGTTTAATTGTAATTGGTCTTCATGGTTGCCAAATTTTTTCCCAGGACCTTGTAAGATATGTAACATTATGGTTACGAGTTGCATAGCTGCTGTTAAAATAGGTGGATGTCCTGATGACAAATGTAAATAATAATGGAGGTGGTAATCATGAGTATTAAGCCTTATATAAAGCTCGTTAAAATATGTATTTTTTTTTCATGTATTATCTTTTCTGGTTGTGCTGGTTGCGATCCGCGATATGGTGTGTTGGAAAATAGCTTTCGATTAGCGGATGATTCAAGACTTCCGAAATGGTTTACTATTCCTAAAGATTACTCAAGAAGTGACTTAAAGGTAACCATAGATTGTTACACTTCTCCCTGCTTTTTTTGTAAGAATACCGTTATTACACTTTATGGACCACCTCCAGACAATAAAGAAATAATGAAAAAAGCCGGAAAGCAACGATGGCACCCGTTATCGGACAGAGATCGTTATAATAAGTATCCGAATACTGGGTATCCTAACTATTCTATAATCGCAGTTGAAGGAATTGATGAAGTTTTCGAACAAAGACGATTAGAGGATGGGGATATTCTTTATATAACAGATGATCCGAATATTACGTCTTATAACAACAAATAATAACAAAAATTTAGATGCCGCCGGAAACAGGACAGCC
>AWGX01000587.1 GCA_000495415.1 Smithella sp. ME-1
CCCCGAAGCGCAGCGGATGGGGATAAAGTACAACATAAGTCTTCTGTTTAGGAAGAATTTAAAAAATTCCTCATCTTGTGTCAATAAGATAAAAAAATGTCGTCGCGAGCCCCGACTTGTCGGGACAGCTTGCCCGGCGCATGCCGGGAATGCCTGGGCAGGCGGGAATCCAGTCTTTTCACTATTACTTCGGCAATTAAATAT
>AWGX01000588.1 GCA_000495415.1 Smithella sp. ME-1
CCACATGTGCGAGCCAGTTGAGCTAGCTCCGCAAGCGAGGCTTCAGCGCCAGCCAACGGATTTTTTTCAACACGCAGAAGAATTCCTTTTTCCGCGGCATCTATTTTACGGACCCTCTGTTTTTTAGCGAATTCGTCCTCGAGAGCCTGGATAAAGGAAAGGAAATTTATTTTTAACCTGTGCGGTTCTTCAGGAGGCATAATCAGCCAGTAATCTCCGGCCGGATTTTCCGGTACGAGGTGTGCCCAATTCAATACTCCGGGAGAACCGTCTTCGCGGACTTCCAGTGCGCCGATAAGATCCAGCCGCAGATGGGACAGGTCTGTTAAATCCTCATCGGAAAGTTCTTCTGCTTTTAAATGTGTGTGAATGAGACGTAATCCCCTGAATCGTGCAGAAGAAGCACGGAATCTTTCCAGATCGGGAATTAAAATACTTTTGTGGTCGCCAACGATAACAGAACTGATTTCACCCCTGCGACTGATGAGCAAACCGATTTGCCGGTTTATTTCATGGGAAATAAACGATACTTGCCTGGCCAGATCGTTGGTTATGATATTTTCCGGCGGGATTCCTCTGTGGCCGAGACGTTCAATCTGTTTTATTTGCGCGGCGCGTAAAC
>AWGX01000589.1 GCA_000495415.1 Smithella sp. ME-1
ATGCGGTTTCTGCAAGGCTTTAGCTACTTTCAATTCGGAATTTTTTCTCGTAGATAAGCCTTTTTCCATTTTAGCGATTGTTTGCGGAGTCAATCCTGACCTCCTCGCTAACTCAGATATACTCAAAGGAATTGTTTCTCGAAATTTTTTTACGTGATTTTTCTTTGTATTATCTACCATAAATTAAAGCTCTTTCTATTTATGTTTAATAAAAAACAATAATTTCAGCAAAAAGTCAAGTAAATTGATTAATATTAATTAATATTA
>AWGX01000590.1 GCA_000495415.1 Smithella sp. ME-1
CCCTGGCCGGAAGCATCACCACGCCCCACTCGCTTTCTCTTTTTCGTCGCACCGGCCGGAGCCCTAAGCGTACTTAAATCCATATCTACTCCTCTGACTCTTCAAAAGAAACTAGATGAATAACTTTGTTTATCATACCGCGAGTCTGCGGGGTATCAACTAAAGTTACAGTGCTATTTAATTTGTTCAGACCCATACCTTTCAA
>AWGX01000591.1 GCA_000495415.1 Smithella sp. ME-1
CCCCCTTTTCCCTGATTTTGATGAGATATTTTTGCGAGTTTTTGAATTATATGAAATATATTTCATAATGTCAATTGTATATAGAGAACATGATTTTGAATTTCAATATTAGTCGTAAGAAATTTTACGATCCCTGGCTTTCAGCCTTTACGAATATAAAAAGGCCGGTTTGTTTGCTCAGCAAAAATTACTAGTGGAAAAGAAAAAGAATCAACTCTTATATAAACATAATTACACAATGTTACGTCACTGAATTATGTGTACGGTCGCGTTTGTAGGAGATATTATTTCTGGAGAACATCTCCTGCCATCCCCGGGG
>AWGX01000592.1 GCA_000495415.1 Smithella sp. ME-1
TATCCTTTGACCGGGTGCGCAACCGAAGGGAGCGCAATAAAAACAAAGGATATTACATTACCGGGAAGTGACGCCTATCAGGCGGCAGCTTCCAATCTAAATAGTATATGTTAAAATTTTTTTGTGGAGATGATGATGGGTCAAGAACTTAAAACACTTTCTTTTATTGCACTCGGATTTGTATTAATTTTCTTTGTCAGTGTTTCTGTGTCAACAGCTAATGCACAGATGAGTAATAAGGAAATGCTACAGAAGGCAGATGAGGCCCGCGGTAATGCGGACGGAATACAATGGCATATCTATATGGATTCTATTGAAAAAAACCGTAAACAGTACAGAAAATTGCGGGTAACCGCCAGAGGTTATAATTCGCTTGCCGATACCCTCGAACCGGCAAATATTAAAGGTCAAAAACTCTTAATGCTGGACCGCAATATGTGGTTTGCCAAGCCCGAGCTTTCCAAAGCGGTTCCGATTTCACCGCGGCAAAAACTTATGGGTACTGCAGCTAATGGAGATATTGCTTCAACTAATTACGCCGGTGATTATAAAATTGCGAATGCCGAGGATGGTCAATACAACGGTGAGGAATGTGTGGTAATGGATTTACAGGCCATAGACAGCAGGGCAACTTATGACCGGATAAAATACTGGGTATCCAAGGAACGTATTGTTGGCGTAAAAGCCGAGTTTTACACCGTTTCCGGCAAAATGTTTAAAACAGCAACGTTTGAATATAGAAACAGCGTGAGCATAAATGACAAGCCGCGTGAGTTTATTTCCAGAATGACAATCAACAGCGCGATAATAAAAGATGATGTTACGGTTATTAAATATAGCAAGCCAGTATTGAAAAAAGTTCCGGATGCTGTTTTTAATCTTAACCTTCTTACAAAATAGGATTGTTTTATGAAAAAAGAAACCCCGCTCCGGCTAGTCTACGCAACATTTTTTCTATTTACGGCGCTTTTGTTGTTGCCGGTTATAACCGTAGCGAAGGAGATTCCTCCAGCTAAAAATGCCGGAGAACAAATGGAAAAAGTTGATCCGGGAGATACAGACGGCACTGATATTACGGGACCGTCGGATGAAAATCAAACGCGATTCCAAAAAATCAAAAATTATTTCGAGGCAGATTTGCGGATTCTTACTTATGGTATTGTTCAGGAACCGGCCAAAACAAGCCAGAATCCAAACAATGATTTTTTGCAGTATCCTCAGTATGTGGCCGTTGCGGAGGTCAGGCCTGACTTCCGTTTTGATTCGAAATTTCTGGAACTGGCCATCAAACCGAGGGCGAAATTTGACTTTAAATCGTGGCAGGAGGGAATACGCGAGTACGAAACGGAGTGGAATGATGACTGGTATGTAAACGAATGGCTAATCCGTTTCAAAATACTGGATAGAGTTTTTGCGTCCTATGGACGGGAAAATTTGCAATGGGGTCCTTCCTTCCTTTTTTCTCCTTCGAATCCTTTTTTCTACGATAACGGACGCAGCAATCCCTTTATGGAAGTTCCGGGGATGGATTTTGGCCGTGTGGTTTTTATTCCCCACCGTCTCTGGACAATATCGTTAATGGTCAATATAGATGAAGGCCGCAATATTATTATTGGTCCGGATCCGTTTGAAAAAATTTACGCTGTAAAAATAGATTACACGGGTAGGGAAAACTATGCCTCTTTAATTGTTTCGCAAAAAGATCATAGGAAGACATTGGGTTTTTTCGGTGGATGGACCGTATCTGACGCTTTGCTGCTTTACGCAGAAGGCAGCATGCAGAGAGGAAGTGATGCCTTATATCCTCAAAAGGATGAGTCACCCCTGGGAGTGTCAATGAGTAAAATCCATCAGGGTGATATGGATGTCAAACCGATTATTTTGGTGGGAGGTTCTTATACGCTGGAAGAAAGTGGTACTTTTTCTCTTGAATACGTCTATAACATGCCGGGGTATAACGGCGAAGATACCGATACTTACTTCACTCTCAGACGTGACGCGGCCACAGCTTTTGAAGCCGGTGGGTCTTCGGGCATACTGGGACAAGCTGTTTTGTCTCAGACGGCAAATCCCGGACTTAGATTTTTACGAAGAAATTATATGATGCTGCAATATAATCAGACAAACATCAGAAATAAATTGGATGTTACATTTCGTTGGACGCAAAATATCGATGACGGTTCCGCTCAATTTCTGGGTCTTATGTCTTATTCTCTTGGAGACCATTGGGAACTTTTCTCTTCGGGTATAGTCAATGCCGGTCCGGGGGATACCGAATACGGCAGCACTCTCAGTTATCAGTTGATGTTTGGAGTAAAATTTGCTCTTTAGTGTTTTCTATAAATCAAGCGCCTCTGTTATATTTATTACACCGTCGGATAATGAAATTAACTAATAATTATAAAATCTTACGGATAAGAGACTTGACAGTGTGCAACAGTCATGTTTTACTTACAAAAAGTTATAAAGGCAGGCTATTTTTAAATAATTAAAAACATATTTCTCTAGAGGGAACAAAATGAATAAAAAAATATTTTCGTTGATATTATTTTTTTTAGTTGCGGTCATATCATGCGCGGCAACCGAATCTTCACGCTATCGCGAGGGGTCCAACGAAGGACAGGTTACTAACCTGACGGTGCAGGATGAACAACGCCTGACCAGGGAAGCGCTGCCAAAAATGCTAAAAGATTATCCGGCAGCTAAAAATCAGGAAGTTCAAAAATATGTTTCCGATCTGGGAATGAAGATTGTCAGAGCCAACAAACTGGAAGGAAATCCCTATCATTATACTTTTACTGTTGTTGATGTTGCCGATATCAATGCTTTTGCCATGCCTGCCGGGGCTGTATTTGTAACAGCACCTCTTATTGCCATGGCTTCCAATGAAGCGGAACTTGCCGGTGTCATTTCTCATGAAATCGGTCATGTTGTCGCACGACATGCTGCAGAGAGGATGTACACCATGGAAAAAGCTCAGAATAAAACATGGATGTACGCAGCCGGCGGTGCGGCTGTTGGCGCAATCGTAGGTTACGGTTTGGGAAGACTTATCTGTGATGAGGGTGATTCAGCCTGTCACGCGAAAGCAGCTTTATTGGGAGGTGCGGCCGGTGCCGGTGGTGGTCTGCTCGCACAGAAATACACATTCCTGGTAAATTCGCGGGAAGATGAAATGGAAGCTGACCGCATCGGTTTTAAATATGCTGTTGCAGCCGGATATGATAAAGATCAGGTTGGAAAATTTTATGAAAAACTTCTGCAGATGGAAAAGAGCGGAAAAAAAGGCGACAGCACTATTGTCAAAAATCTTTCCGATGCTTTTAGCACGCATCCACCCAGTGAAGAAAGGGTAAGACAAATGAATGAACTGGCCGCTCAAACTCCGGCAGGGAAAGCAATCACTAGCACAGCAGATTTCAACAAAGCGAAGCAGATTGCCGCAGCCATGAAAAAGAAATAAAACCTTATTATAGTAGCAGTGTTGACTACTCTTCTAACTATTTTTGTTTCATCTTTCATTATTGCGCTTTCCGGCGCGCTGATGCCGGGGCCGCTTCTTACTGTTACGATAAGTGAGAGCTCGCAGCGCGGTTTTATCATGGGGCCGATGTTAATTGCCGGTCATGCTATTTTGGAACTTGTTCTTGTTGCTGCTCTTCTTCTTGGTCTTGCTCCGTTTTTTCAGTTGCCTGAAGTATTTGTCGTAAGCGCTATTGGGGGAGCTTTAATTCTCTTTTGTATGGCCTTCGGAATGTTCCGTTCATTGCCTTCACTGCATCTTTCCCTGGAGGTAAATAACGACAGAAGAAATCATCCGATGATCAGCGGGATATTAATGAGTGTGGCTAATCCCTACTGGATAATCTGGTGGGCGACAATTGGGTTGGGTTATATACTATATTCATGGCAATTTGGGTTATGGGGAATTGTTTTTTTCTTTACGGGACATATTCTGGCTGATCTGAGCTGGTATTCTCTGGTATCAGCGGCGGTTGCCGGAGGCAAAAATTTCTTAACTGATCGCCTGTACCGCGGATTGATTATGGCTTGCGCTATATTTTTGGTTGTGTTTGCCGGATATTTTGCCTATGCGGGATTTACGAAACTGAATACAATTATTTCCTGATTGCAGGGTAACGCTGTAACCTTTAATTCAGACAGCGAATAAACACAAAATCCGCTTCTGGAAACTTAATGATTTTAATTGAAAAGGAATGTATAAATATTAACAAACAAGCAGTGTTTTTAATTCCTCAGTTTAAGTAAAGGGAGGATTATGTAATGAAAAAAATCATGCAAATGTCTTTGCTGTTTATTTTTGCTTTTGCCTTGAATGCCTGTATTCCGGTGCCAGTTCCAGTGGCTTCGTCACCAGGATATGAACAGCCGTATGACTATGGATACGACGATCCGTATGGATATTACGATCAGTTTGATTACTATGATGAATATGTGGATGTTCCGGTAGTTTACGGAGAACCTATATACTATGCACCTCCGATAACTGTAACATTTGTTTTCGATTATTTTACATATGAAGTTGTCGGTGGATATGTGGATGTAGTTTTTTGGCGAGGCGGACACCGTTATCATCGTGAACCATGGTATGATAGCGGAAGAAGAGTTTCTCCTGATTTCATACGTAAAAATCCGCGCCACAGAGTTCGCGGCCCTGAATTTTATAAACATCGTGAAATGTTGAGAAAGAAACATAATATTTCTCACCCAGACAATTATTACGGGTTGAAGCATCCTAAAAAACCGGATCGGCAAAGACCAAAACCGGGAGAGCAAAGGCCGCAGTGGGAACAAAAACAACCTCCGCAAATAGAGAAGCGACCTCAGTGGGGAGAGCCGCCTCCTAAACAAACAGAACAGCGTCCGTCATTGGAACAGAAAGGAATTCCGCAGGTGGAAAAGAGACCTCAATGGGGCGAACAAGAAACACAGCAAGTAGAGAAGCGCCCTCGGTGGGGTAAACAGCCTCAACAGATAGAGAAGAAACCCCAATTGGGTGAACAGGAAATCCAGCAGACAGAGAAACGACCTCAGCTGGAGCAGAAAGGGACCCCGCAGGTGGAAAAGAAACCCAAATGGGGGCAACAACCACAGCAGACAGAGAAACATCCGCAGTGGGGACAGCAGCGGCCTAAGGCTCAGCAGGGGACATTACGTCAGCCATCTCAACAGACAAAACAGCTTTACCAGACAGAAAAGCAAAAACGTTTACAGGAGAAGCAGAAAAAGATAAGAAAAAAACCGGAAAAGGATCAGAAACAAGAACAAGAACGAGAACGAGAACGAGAACAGGAACAGACACCGGAGGAAAAGACAAAACAGCGGCCACAGCCGCGATGGTAAACGGTTGCATAATGTGTTTACCCAGGACGCAAAATAAAAATATAATGTAAAACAAAAGCGGCATCCCCCAAAAGTAAGGATGCCGCTTTTGCAACCTAAAACCATTTTAAAATTCCCCTCAGTTCCCATTTGGTAAAGGGGGATGTGAAAACTTGAATTTTTATCTAAATCATTCTTTTTACAAAGGAAGGATAGGAGGTATTTTGGAAGAAGTTTTTATGCCGAATATAGACAGTGAAAATAAAATGCCGGATGATCTGAATAAATGCGTGGAATTTCACGGACATATTTGTCCCGGTTTGATTTACGGTTACCTGGTGGCCAAAGAGGCAATGAAATTGATGGGTATTACACGGTCTGTTGATGAGGAGGTTGTCGCCATCTGTGAAAATGATTCCTGCGCGGTTGATGCCCTTCAGGTTCTGCTGGGAACGGTGGTGGGGAAAGGCAATCTGATAATAAATAATTTCGGGAAAAATGCTTTTACAATTCTGAGCCGCTCCAATCGCCGGGCTTATAGATTTTCCAGAAATACGCGTTACGATTACAACGGCGCAGACAAAAGTGAGTTTGACCGGCTGGAGGCTTCTGTTGCAGCAGGAAATGCGTCGGAAGATGATCGGTGCAATCTAAAGCGACTTAAAATAAATGATCTCCTGACACGTTCCTTTGAGGAGATATTTACAACCACACAAATGCCATTCGATGAACCACTCTATGCGCCGCTTGCTCCATCTGAACCGTGTGCAATATGCGGCGAGATGACTATGGCATCAAAAATGATGAAATTAAAAGATGGGCGGCAGGTTTGCTTACCGTGTTCAAAAAAAGCATGAGGTTACCACCGGAATAATTTGCCATTAATGAAAAAAACATATATATGGTGGCCAGTTTTATCATTAATGTAACTATTACACGGGTATGTTTAGTGCCTGCATTTTAAATTATAACTAAAGAGTAGATATAGAGCTCAATGAACTACCAAGAAAGGTTTATAGTTAGTAATGGATTGGGAAAAATTGAATCGTGAGGAAATAAAAGCAAGAAAAAGTAAAGAGTTAATAAAAATAATTTATTTTTGTTTGTTAGTTTTTTTTCTGCTGCCCTTGCCGGTATCGGCTGCAGATACTTCTTCTCCCAAAGAATTGACAAATTACATCAGGGCACTGGAAAAGCAATGCGCGAAATACGGCTGGACTGATATCAAGCCGAAAGAGATACCTTGGGAATATTATCGTACAACGCAAAAAAAACACCCCCTTCTTTTTGTTCATTTTGGCGATTCAGAAAAAAATTGCGTTCTTTTTCTGGGGGCTGTTCACGGTGACGAGCCGCCGACTGTATATCTTATGCTCAAACTTGCGCACTATATCAAAGACAATCCTCAGATTTTTAAAGATAAATGCATTGTTATTGCGCCGCTTGTTAATCCGGACGGTTTCTTTGCAAAAGTTCCCAGTCGGGTTAATGCCAATGGGATTGATATCAATAGAAATTTCCCTACCAAAGACTGGCATGCTGAGGCTTTAAAACAGTGGAGAAAAAAACAGAATAAAAACAGGCGTTATTATCCCGGGCAAAGGCCGGCATCGGAACAGGAAACTATGTTTCAGATTGCACTGATTAAAAGGTTTAACCCGCAAAAAATACTTTCTGTTCACTCACCGCTTAATTTATTTGATTATGACGGTCCTTCGTCTGATTTGGATTCGTTTGAAAACTGGTTAGAGAAAATAAGCAAAGAATCGAATCATCCTTTGCGGAAGTTTGGGTATTTCCCCGGTTCTTTGGGCAATTATGCAGGTCATGAAAGAAATATTTTTACGTTAACGTTAGAGCTGCCTTCATCCCAAGTCAGCAAGGCTAAAGAATACTTCGATAAGTTTCAGACATCGATTTTAAAATTTATAAATCTGTCTGTTACAGTTGGTTAGCAAATATTCAAGGCTTGATCTGAAGGCTTCATTTTTGTCGAATTGGTTTTAATCAAGGGCAGAAGCCTTTATTTTTAGCTGTTTCAAATAACTTGCAGTTTCCCAATGCACAAGCTTTTTGCGCGTCAGAACAGCCAATAGTTTTGTTGCCATGTGATAAAAAATAAATACCTCTGTTAATATAAGCGCTGGCATAATTTGGCTGCAGGTTGATGGCCTTGTTGTAATCTTCGAGGGCGCGCTGATACTGGCCAAGTTTGTCATAAGCAAATCCCCTGCCATGATAGGCTTCGGCGTCATCAGGCATCAGACTTATTGCTTGATTAAAATCTTCAATAGCTTTCTGATACTGGCCGATTTCACTATAGATGGTTCCTCTGTTATAGAATGCTTCGGAATAAGCCGGATTCAGGCTGATTGCCTGAATGTAGTCCTTGATGGCGGGCTGGTACTGACCAAGGTTCTCGTAGGCAATTCCTCTATTATAATAAATTTCGGCGTCATTAGGCTGAAGCTTAATGGCATTGCTCAAATATACAATGGCTTTATGTGGATCGGTAAATTTTTTACCATCAGATAAAGCAATGGCCTTATTGAACCAGTCGGCTGCCGTTTCGCTCATTGCCGTAGAACAAAGAAATATTAAAACAAGAAATATGAGAACTACAGTTTTACGCATAATGACTCCGTTACAGGGAGTAAAATAAATTGTTTATTCTATCCAGGTGGTGAGATTTTCAGCCGGTTCCCTTTCTGAACGTACGTGATTTGCCGGAAAATCCGGGGCAGGATAGCCCAGAGCGATTGCAATCATTAGGCGCTTGGTTTTTGGGCTGCCGGTATGTTCACGAAATACTTCCGGATATAAAACGCCCTGATCCTCGATGCATGTTCCCAGACCAAACTGCATGGCCGCAAGACATATATTTTGCATTACTGCGCCCAGATCAAGCAGTGGCCCTGCTTCTCCCAGTACCTTGTCGCACATGATGATTATTGCTGCCGGAGCATCGAAAAAACGAAAACCACGTTCCATCCACCATGCCCGCTTATCCTTATCTTCACGCTGTATATCCATGGCTTTGAATAACTGCTTGGCCAGGGTTATTTGTCGCTGTTTGTAAACCCCCTCATGGGGCCAGCTAACCACCAGATGATCCGGCACAATGGGAGCTCCGCACTTAAGCTTTTCAACAATAGCTGCTCTTAGCTGGTCGAGCTTTTTGCCGCTAATTACAGCGAATTCCCAGGGCTGGGTATTCATGGCCGAAGGGGCCCGGCAGGCAATGTTTAGAATTTCCATTATTGTGTCTTTGGGCACGGGCTTGTTCTTAAACGCCCTAATACTTCTACGTTGCTGAATGGCTTCTATCAAATCCATTTTCTTTACTCCTCACTGTTCGAATAATTTTACAATTATGTTTATAGCTGACAAAAGTGTGTCAAATTAAATCTACAGTTAAGATTATATGGTAATGTCAATTAATTAGCAAGGACAGGCCTTCAAGGTGTAAGAAGCAAATAATATGTCC
>AWGX01000593.1 GCA_000495415.1 Smithella sp. ME-1
GTGCATTGAAATTTGTAAGTCGAACAATCCCATACAGCGGAGGGTATAATACACCAAAGCTTGCTTTGATGTTTATACCCGTGATTTAGTTAAAAACGTTTCCCCAAAAATATTGACCGATCCATGCTCCTTCCCCAGAGTCAACCCATTTTTAATAGCGGTGGTAACCATATCTTTAGCCTGCCAAACGGCATCAACAATATTTTCTCCCAGAGCAAGAGCTGATGCCAAAACCGATGCATAAGTGCAACCGGTCCCGTGAGTATCACCCGAATCAATCCAGGGAGCGGAAAACTTATAACAACGATCACCATCGAAAAGAATATCCAAGGCACCGGATTTTTTAATTCCCGGAAGGTGTCCTCCTTTAATCAGCACATTTCTGGCACCAAGTTTGTGAATTACAATGGCCGCTTTCTCCATCGCGACAACCGTTTTAATACTGAATTGCGCTAATATTTCCGCCTCCGGAATATTCGGTGTCAGGACATACGTCTGCGGCAGCAGTTTTTTGATCAGTACATTTCTTGCCCGGACTTGCATTAAAGACCGGCCACCCTTGGCAATCATCACCGGATCAACTATTAATTTCTCCAAACGATATTCTTTTACTTTTTTAACAACAGATTCAACCGCCCCTGCTGTCAGAAGCATTCCTGTTTTTACAGCATCAGCACCAATATCGCTTAAAACCGAATCCAATTGCGCTAAAATGAATTTCTGCGGTACAGGATGAATATACTGAACACCTTGAGTATTTTGCGCACTCACTGCTGTAATCACGCTCATTCCGTAACAACCACACGCGCTCACGGCTTTTAAGTCCGCCTGGACTCCCGCACCGCCGCTGGAATCGGAGCCGCCTATGCATAATACTTTAACCGGATCCATAAATCAAAGCGCCTCCGGGAAAATATCTTTTTGCCAATATCCAACAACAAGAAGTTTTCCCGATCGTACACTAATGCTGGCACGATCCTGATTAACAATATTACTGACACCGCGGGTTTCACCCATTTTCAAAGCACCTTTTTCCAAAGGATAAAGAAAACCCTTAAGAGTTATTCCTGTAACCCTGGGACTGAGCGCAAGAAGAGAAACTGTTTTTCCTATTTCATTTTTAAAAACAGCTTCTTTATCCAGCACAAAAGCCTCTCCGTATTCATCAACCAAATATGTATTAATTCCTTTTTCCTGCCCCTTGCAAAGCAAGAACACATTGGCCAGTGTGTGATCAACCCGGCCACCCAATGCCCCCAAAATAAATATTTCCTCAGGATTAATATTCAGAGCGTAATCAAGCGCCAGTTCCGTATCGGTAAAATCTTTGTTTATGGAATATTTTATAATTTTTATTCCCTGGGCAGAGTAACTTTCCAATTGAACAGGGTCAATTGAATCCATGTCACCAATAACAACGTCGGGTTTAATTCCCAGATACTGAAAATTACGCGCGCCACCATCGCAGCAAATAACCAATCTGTTTTTCATTCCCGCAATCTTTTTATGAAAAAATACAGGATCAACCAGGCGGCCGCCGCTAACTATAATTACTTTCTGGCACACAAAAGTTCTCCCAAATGAAAAAACTGATACAAAATCTCTTTACTGAGCCGACAGTACAAAACTTTGCAGAACTGCATAAAAACAAAAATATTGTCATTCCCGTCCCGCATACGCGG
>AWGX01000594.1 GCA_000495415.1 Smithella sp. ME-1
AAGTTGAATCCCGACTTTGTCGGGACAAAGCGGAGGGTTTAAGACCTCGCAGCTTGCTGCGAAATGTGTCCTAACCTTGTTTTGGGGTTCATACCCTGGATTAAATGATTGTTTGATATTTATTTTTATTATCATAATTCAAATTTGTACCCTGGGAGTATTATTTATGTTGGACTGCAAGCAATTTGCCATAGATTTAGCACATAACTCAGGCTTTTTATTGAAAGAGAAGTTCAACAACACACATAAAATTCAATATAAAGGCGATATTGATATCGTTACGGAAGCGGACAAAATGTCCGAAGATTTGATTATTGAAGAAATAAAACGTAACTTCCCCGATCATGGAATTTTATCGGAAGAATCTCCGGCGATTACCGGCACCGGGAAATTACGCTGGATAATCGATCCACTGGACGGAACAACGAATTATGCTCACGGATATCCTGTTTTTTGTGTCTCTATCGCATTGGAAAATGAGGGTGTGGTTGTTCTTGGTATAATTTATGATCCGATGAGGGAAGATATGTTCGTCGCTGAACGCGGTGAAGGAGCATATTTAAACAATAAAAAAATAAATGTTTCTTCCGTTAAGGATATTTCACGCAGTCTTCTGGCTACAGGATTTCCTTACGATATCAGGGAAAGCAAAAACAATAATCTCGATTATTTCAACAAAATGGCCGTCCGTGTTCAGGCGATCAGGCGGGCCGGTGCGGCGGCATTGGATCTGGCTTATCTGGCGGCGGGCAGATTTGACGGTTTCTGGGAACTGAAACTCAAACCCTGGGATACAGCGGCAGGCTGTCTCATGGTTACAGAGGCTGGCGGCGTTATTTCCGACATTGCAGGGCAAAAATGGCATCTGCAATCATCCAACCTTTTGGCCAGCAACGGTCTGATTCACGACCAGATGATTGATATTTTGAAGGATGGAGAATAACAATGAAGCATGCACAATCTATTTTAAAAAATACATTTGGCTTCAACACGTTTTGGCCTCTCCAAGAAAAGATTATTGCTCATATTCTTAATAAAAAGGATGCTCTTATCGTAATGCCGACGGGCGGGGGCAAGTCCCTGTGTTATCAGATTCCGGCAATGATCTTTGAAGGCTTGACCATAGTGGTCACACCGTTGATTTCTCTTATGAAGGATCAGGTCGATCAGTTAAAAGAATTTGGGGTTTCAAGTCTTTTTTTGAATAGTTCACTGGACATGGTCTCTTCCAGACGGAATATGGAACAACTGCGTCGTAACAATGCGAAGCTCCTCTACTTGTCACCTGAAACTCTCTTGTCTCAAAGAGCTCTCGCCATGTTAGACGATTTATCGGTAGATTGCATCGCTATTGACGAAGCCCACTGTATCTCTGAGTGGGGGCATGACTTTCGTCCGGAATACCGACAGCTGGCAGAAGTACGTACCGTGTTTCCAGATGCATGCTGCGTAGCTCTTACGGCAACGGCCACACCTCGTGTTCGGGAAGACATTTGCCGTTCCCTGAACATTGACAATAAAAATGAATATGTAGGTTCTTTTGACCGTCCGAATCTATTCTTAGAAGTGGCCCCCAAAACCGATGCCATCGATCAAGTGTTAACTCTTATCGATCAAAATCCAAATGAATCAGGAATTATCTACTGTGCCACACGCCGGCAAACAGATAACCTTTACGCTACCCTGAAAAGCAAGGGTTACTCTGTCCGCCCTTACCATGCAGGACTTTCAGAAAAAGAGCGCACTCAAAACCAGGAGTTATTCAGCAGAGATGATATCCGAATCATCGTAGCGACAATTGCTTTTGGGATGGGAATCAACAAACCCAATGTCAGGTTTGTTATCCATTACAATCTTCCCGGAAGCATCGACAATTATTATCAGGAGATTGGGCGGGCGGGCCGCGATGGCCTGCCTGCCCACTGCCTTCTTTTGTTTAGTTATGGTGACATTCATAAAGTACGTTTTTTCATTGGACAAAAATCGGAAAAGGAACAAAGAGTAGCCAATATACTTTTGGATCATATTACAGGTTTTGCGGAAACAGACCTGTGTCGCCGAATCCCTCTTCTAAGTTATTTTGGAGATGCGAACACCGCGAACCGTTGCGGCATGTGCGACAATTGTCGAATGGAAGATGGAAAAAAGGATCTTGATGATTTGACCATTCCGGCGCAGATGTTCCTTTCCTGTGTGAAACGGACCGGAGAAATTTTTGGCGCAGGCCATATTATAAATATACTACGAGGCTCAAAATCTCAAAGAATTTTGAAATTTGAACATGAAAAATTATCAACTTATGGCATTGGCATAGCTTATTCCACAAGACAATGGCGTTATATTGCCCGTCAATTAATCCAGAAAGGCTTGTTGCAAAACGACTATGATCACGGATCACTTAAGCTGACGTTGAAAGCATGGAAAGTTTTAAAGGGAGAGGAGACATTTTTGGGCAAGCCGGGACAAGCAGGAAAAGAAAATGGAACAGTTCAAAAGGTTCACAAAGATGAAGCTGACAAGTATGATACGGAACTATTTGAAATACTCCGGACGAAGAGAAAGGAACTGGCCGACCAGGCAAATCTTCCGCCTTACGTTATTTTTCACGACCGTACTTTAAGAGAAATGGCTTTCTATTACCCTGAAACAAAAGAAAGTTTAATGAAGATCCATGGAATTGGTAGGAGCAAACTAGAAAAATATGCCGATACCTTTCTAGATATTATAAGGATGTATTGTCAATCTCATCAGCTTTCGGAAAAGCAACAATCTTATATGGCTGACAAACCCCACCATACGGCACCTCAATCAAATCATGGAGAGTCGCGTCATATTGCGATTGGCGAACTGTTCAATCAAGGTTGCACCATTGATCAATTGGCATCGGATTTCGGCGTCAAAAGAAATACAATAGTTGATCATTTATACCGATATATAAGCCAAAACGGCACTCTCCGGAAAAAATGTCTTATGGCAAATTCTTCTCTTACCGAAGCACAATGGCAATCGACTCTCTCTTCTTTCTCCCGTCTCGGGACGAATCTATTGCACCCTATTTTTGACGATTTGAATGAAACGATTTCTTACGATGAATTAAAAATTGTTCGTTTGTATGTTTTATGTCAAGAACAGACTGTCATTGATAACACCAAGACCTTTGTTGTTCTTGCCGCATCCCGGAAATACGGCGGCTACTGTATAGCTGGCAAGGAATGGGTGGATGGAAAAATCGGGTCGTGGATTCGACCTGTCAGCGGAAAAACAAACGGAGAGCTCTCCGCAGAAGATGTCAAGATGAATAATGGCGTGCTCCCATGCTGCATGGACATTATTGAGATAGAAAGCGGAGGTCCCGCGTGTCATGCATATCAAAAAGAAAATTTCTTTGCCGTTGAAAAAAGTCTTTGGATATGGCAATTGAAATTACCATATCCCACTTTACCTACACTGGTAGATGAAACCGACAATCTCTGGTTAGCTGGCTTCAACAGCACAAAAGGTTTGAACGATCGGATACCCGAAGAAATCGTGCTGAAAGACAATGATCCATCTCTTTACCTTATCCGGCCTGATGATTTTACGATTCTGGTATCAAATGATTCGTACGGGAGAAAGAAAGTTTATGCCAAATTTGCATACATGGGAACGCCGCATATTCTTTCGGTAACCGATATGGTAATTGAAAGAGATTATTTGACAAAGCCAAAGGGTGAGTATCCGTTAAGTGAAGAAAATATTTATCTTACCATCAGCTTGGGTGAACCGTTCAACGGCTTTTGCTACAAACTGGTTGCAGCTGTGATTGTGCCGGAAAGGGATTAAGCATGAAAGCGTTATTCACCATAGGACATTCCGTTCATCCCATTGATAAGTTCATTGAGATGTTAACAAAACATCACATCAATGCTTTATGTGATGTTCGATCCAGTCCATACAGCCGCTTCACGCCTCAATTTAATCGTGAATTCCTAAAGGAAGAAATATCAAAACACCGCATTCATTATATTTATCTTGGCGCTGAACTGGGACCTCGAAGCTCTGATCCGTCTTGCTATGAAAACGGGAAGGTCATATACAAACGTCTTGCCGAAAAAGAAATATTTCAGCTAGGACTGGGCAGGCTTCAGAAAGGAATCGAGACTTACCGGATTGCGCTAATGTGTGCCGAGAAGGACCCTTTAACGTGTCATCGGATGCTGCTTGTCTGCCGCAATCTGCGCGGCGTCGACATCCGCATCCAGCATATTCTGGAAGACGGCTCGCTGGAAGAAAACCTCGACACGGAACAGCGCCTGATGAAACTTTTGAAAATCGACCCCGCAGATCTTTTTTCATCCGAAGAGGAACAAATCCTGCGCGCTTACGATCTTCAGGCGGATAAAGTCGCTTATACATTGGAGGAAAAACAGGAAACATCATGAATGAAACAAAAATATTTACCATCGGTTTTACGAAGAAGACGGCGGAGGAGTTTTTTACGCGTTTGATTCGGGTGGAGGTCAAGCGGGTGATTGACATCCGGCTTAACAATGTTTCTCAACTGGCCGGTTTTGCCAAGCGAGATGACCTCCGCTACTTCCTTCGGACAATTGGCAGCATGGATTACATACATTATCCGGATCTGGCTCCCACCCAAGAGATACTTGACAATTTCAAGAAGAACAAGGGCAGTTGGCAGATTTACGAAAGAGACTTTCTTGAATTGCTTACCTCAAGACAGGTCGAAAATAAAATTAAACCTGACCTGCTGAATGATGCTTGCCTTCTATGCAGCGAGGAAAAGCCCACCCAATGCCATCGACGACTTGTTGCTGAATATTTTCAAGTTAAATGGGGTAATGTGAAGATATTTCACCTTTGAGCATGTTCATAGACTGCTTAATTAGCCAGGAATAATTTTTACAATGAATTTTCTGGTGCGGGGGCCGTCGAATTCGCAGAAAAATATCGATTGCCAGGTTCCCAAAACAATACGACCCTTCTCAATAATGACCAGTTCCGATGCACCTACTAAGGACGATTTAACATGCGCCGCGGAATTTCCTTCATTGTGCCGGTAATTGGCATTCAGTGGAACCGCTTTGTCCAACGCCGCAAGAATATCGCGGGGCACATCCGGATCGGCGTTTTCATTAATTGTCACCGCGGCTGTGGTGTGTGGTGTGTAAATCAGGCAAATACCGGATTCGATTTTTTCTTCGCTAACTGCTTTTTGGACTGTCGCTGTAATATCAACCATCTCAAAGCGGGAACGGGTCTGAATGGATATTTCTTTCATTAATGACTCGCCGTTAATGGAACAGTTGTTTTAATCACTGTATAAATATCATTTATAATTTGTCTGGATATTACCATCATGGCATTACTTGCAGCCTGGCAATAGCCACGAGGAGACGACTCCTGCAATTTTTCTTCCCGAACATATTTCTTTTGAAACAACATTGTCTTGCCGGTTTCTTTTTCCTGGTTATCTTTCAAAGAAATGCTTACACTGACAACGGCTGTCTTATTGTTTTTGTCAATACGCAGGTAAAATTCCTCGATGCCGCCAGACATAACGAATCGTCCTTCATCTCCTTCGGAACGGGAAAATACGGCACCGAAAAGACCACTCCCTCTCATGTCTCGCAAGAGACTATCGGCAACCATATCCGCCGGATTTACCGCCCAACGGGAATAATTGAAGGAGTCAATACTGTAAGCATCACTACGGAAAATCATATTAGTGGAATTATAAGCAGCAGCAATGGAAAACCGGTTAAACTTGACAGAGGCCGCGACCATATCGAGGTTATTCCAGGATGGCGCCGCATAGCTCAACAGATAATTTTCGACATTATATTGAGGCTTGCCGTAACCTGAGCACCCGGCAATCAAAAATGAGAAAACAATCAACACAAAATATATACTGCCAAATGCTACTCGCAAACCCTGTGTTTCTGGAAATAAGTGTTTCATGATTTTATTCCTTTTCTTACTCCATGGCTTTTCTAGGTGGAGCCGGTTTCGAAAAAATGAGTTCCGATGGGTTCTTTGTCAAGCTCTCGGAAAGTTTTTGCAGATTCTCCGAAGTTACACGTAAATGTTCAGACGTATCCTGTAATTCATTGGTAATAACTTTTGCTTTTTTATTTATATCTTCAAGCAATGCATCAGTTCGATTTGCTTTTTCCTGTAGTTTCAACGCATCCATTTCTTTCTTTGCCTGACCGATCAATTTGCGGGCATCAGATAAAGTCGCCATGGTTTCATTGGCAAGCTGATCGACTTTACCTTCAGCAACCACCCTGTTTATTCTGACCATTGTCTGATCGAGATTGTTAGAAGTGGCTTCCAGATGATTCATTATATTGTTTATTCGCTTACCTTTTACAAAGTCCTCTATCGCTCTGGAAGTATTTTTCAGCTGATCGGAAATACCTTTGATATCTATATTTTTTACGTTTTGCATAATTGTATCCGCCTCATCCAGGAAACGGCCGATGCCCGATTTACGAGACGGAATAACCGGATAACTGGATTCAAAATCTATTTTTGGCGAAGCCGACAAATCGTCGGGCTTAATCTGGTCCAGTTCGATGAAAACAATCCCGGTAATACCGGCCGTTTTAAGCGTGGTAACGATTCTCTTCTCTAAAAGAGCTTCCAGATCTATTTTCATAATTACTTCAATCAGACGATAGTCCTGTGCCACTCTGATACTCTGGACCTTACCGATTTCTACGCCCCGATATTTGATTGCCGAATCAACTTGTAGCCCCTGAACGGATTCATCAAAATAAGTAGAGTAAAGAGAGCCTCTTGTTAACATCCCGGACGCACCGATCCAGATGATTACGGCTGCGCAAATCAGTGTGCCAATGATTAAAAAAAGACCAATCGAAAATTTTGAATTTTTAACTGACATAAAACCTCTGCTCTTCAGAAGTTTCAGGCTTCTGGCGTAAAAAGAAATTTTTTACCCGTGGATCCGTCGCCCGTTCTTTTAATTCCAGCGGTGTGCCTTCGGCGATAATACCTTTTGCCTCTTTGTCCAACATTAACACTCTATGGGCTATTTTGTAAATAGATTCTAATTCATGGGTTACAATGACCATTGTCGTTCCCAGGGCTTCCTCAGTATTGATGATAAGATCATCCAGTTCTGCTGCAGTTACCGGATCAAGTCCGGCAGACAATTCGTCAAAAAAAAGAACATGCGGATCCAACGCCATAGCCCGGGCTATGCCGGCTCTTTTTTTCATTCCACCGGAAAGTTCTGCCGGATGATGATTTTCGTAACCAGCTAAATTGACTATGCCTAATTTCATTCTTATAATAGCATCGATAGTAGCCTGATCAAGATTTGTGTATTCCTGCAACGGCAGTTCGAGATTCTCTCTAATAGTCATAGAACCAAAAAGAGCACTGGATTGAAAAAGGACCCCTATATTCTGCCTGTACTGGTTGAGTTCTTTCTCTTCCGCACTTACAATATCAATGCCCTGATACAGAACCTGACCCGCATATGGCTTTTGCAGACCGATCATTATTTTGAGCAGGGTTGATTTCCCGCAACCGCTGGAACCGACAATTACCAGAACCTCGCCTTCATAAACCTGAAAGTTTACGTTTTCAAATACTATATTATTCCCGAAACGCGCAGCCAAATCCTTAACAACAATAATCGGTTTTTTTTCTTCAGTATTCAAACTATGCTCCTTCATACCACTACTTTATATAATAAAACATAATAGCAAAAATGGAATCGGCCACCACTATCATAAAAATAGCTACAACAACGGCAGAAGTAGTAAATTTACCGACATCCTGCGCTCCTGAACGCACCTGGAATCCTCTTTGACAACCTATAGCGGAAATCAGTCCTGCAAAAACAGCTGCCTTTATTATACTGGTAACAATATCAAACACTTGTATTGTTTTCATTGACTGTGTAACATAAGTTTGTATTGTCAGATCAAGGCTTGTAATACCAATTATCATACCGCCGACAATACCGAAAAGATCGGCATAAATAGTAAGAATCGGCACAACAATGACGGTGGCAATAATTTTCGGTATGGCCAGAAAGCGAATAGGTTCAAAACCCATTGTGCGAAGTGCGTCTACTTCTTCATTAACCACCATTGTGCCGATTTCCGCGGCAAAAGCAGAACCGGAACGTCCCGCAACCAGAATCGCCGTCATGAGTGGTCCCAGTTCTTTTATCATGGCAAAACTGACTAATGAGGGAACATAAATATTGGCTCCAACCATTTTAAGTTGTAAAAAAGACATAAAGGCAATGATTAAACCGGTTAGAAGGCCTATTATGGCTACAATAGGGAGACCGTCCACACCTGCTCGATGAATGTAAAAAAGAATGTCTTTCCCCCGAAGTGTTTTCGGATGTCTGATAATATAAAGAAACGCAATCAGTAATTCTCCAATAAATGTGACAAAATTGGCAAAATCATTCGCAATCTGCATTGAGGATTGCCCTAGCTGCCAGATAAAATCCTTATAGGATTTCCCTGATTGAGGAGGTAATCCCCGCCTTTCTATCAGGTGAAACATAAAATTATCTTGTGATGTTTCGGATGTTGAAGGCAATATGCGACGTTCTACAAGGTTATATAAAAAACCATCCTGCGATTTCTCCGGCCGAGAAGGTAAATTTATCAATGTATCCTCACGGATGACACTGAAAATTCCTTTGGATTTATTGTTTAGGTTAATAAACCGACACTGGATATTTTGGTGAGTAGTTTCTTTCTCTATTTGGACCAAAGCCAAGGCTGCCGCACTGTCCAAATAACAAACTTCCGAAAAGTCTATAGTCACAGAATCTAATTTTTGCTTGGAAATTTCCTTGTTGATTTCACTTCTGAATACTGTCAGGTTTTGCAGGCTAAACTGACCGGAAAGATTAATAAAAAGATTTAAATCTTTTCGGATGAAAGAAATATTGTAATCCTCTGCACAATTATTACGTGTTTGCGCCTTCATTACTTTTCGCGTTCGGCAATATTTGTTTGTGAAACTAATAAGACCCACGCTTCAGAAACACTGAACATAACCTGATAAAGATCCAGACAGGTCGTCTTCTACTTCAGCTTGTAGGTCGAACCATCTCCCAATAGTGAAAGGTCATAGACATCTGCAGCGTTAAATATTTAAATTCAGAAAGTATTTAACCCTGTTGCCGGATACTTGTCAATGGAAATCCCCAAAATATAATCTCAGTTTTTTCGACATTTCTTTCAACATATTTCTACATTCTATTAAAAAAAGAGCCCCAAGAAGTTTTTAAAGAAATATCTCAAATCTAATTGTATTGCTTAATTAATATATTATTCAAATAGTTACGGATTTTTTTATCCTGTTTCGATAATCTGGCACGATCTTCTCATTATTTAAAGGCAAATAAATAAAATTAATTACCTTAAAGGAGGTAACAGA
>AWGX01000595.1 GCA_000495415.1 Smithella sp. ME-1
GGATTCGAACCTCCGAATGCAGGAACCAAAATCCTGTGTCTTACCGCTTGACGACGCCCCAATTTACTTATTTGAAGAAGGGTATCGTTTACAATCTTAGGCAGAAAATGCAACAATTACAAAGACTTGGCAAGAAAGAGCGTATATTGATCGGGAACTTCTTTCTCTATAACTTCCAGGGCTTGTTTTGCCTCTTTTCCATTCCTAAATATACCAAAGACTGTTGGTCCGCTACCCGACATCAATGCGCCAAGCGCACCGTGTCTGAGCAACATCTTCTTTAAATCAGCCAATTCCGGGTGAAGCTCCAACGAAACTGACTCCAAGTCATTATGTAATAAATGAACAATGTCGCCCAGTACCAAAAATTGCGGAATGCTATAACTATTTTTCCACCTTGTCAATCTTAAATTGAGGTTTTCATAAACCATTTTTGTGGAAAGTTCAAAAGGGGGTTTTATCAAGAGGAGATCTATTTGCGGTAAATTTCGTAAGTGTTTGAGTTTATCACCTATTCCAGAAACTAAGGCCGCATTTCCAAAGATAAAAAAAGGGACATCCGCCCCTATTTTTGCTCCAATTTTAATGAGTTCATTCTTTTTCAACTTAAAAGAACATATTTTATTTAAAGCCATCAATGTGGTTGCGGCATCAGAACTTCCTCCACCCAGACCGGCGGTCAGAGGTATTTTTTTATGAAGAGTAATTTCCATTCCACCGGGGTAATCACAGTAATCAAAGATAGCCCTCGTAGCACGAACAACCAGATTTTTATTGTTTGCCGGTAAATTAATTCCGGTACAATGAAGAACAATGCCCTTAGGACGTGGAGAGAATATCAATTCATCACAAAGAGTGATCTTCTGCATTAAGGAAAATATATCGTGGTAACCATCGTCACGTTTTCGTAAAACCCGCAGGAAAATATTTATTTTCGCCGGTGCAAGCCAGAGCATTTCAAGCCTTTTCTTTGACGTAGCGCATCTTCAATTCGTAGAGAACTCCCTGAATTAAACTACTTTCATTTTTATCGAGGTTCCCTTTTGTTTTTTCATTGAGCATATCCAGGATATCGATGGTTTGTTTTGCCGCCGGCAAATTTTTCTCTGCCTTTCCCCCTTCATACTCGGGAAAATCTCCAAAATGAAAAAGAGCCGAAGTACTCAGCGACAAGACAAAATTTGTAAAGTTCACTTGCGGATAATCGTGTTCCTGTTTCTGCTCATTTGGCGAATCTTTGCCGGCCTGAGACGTCTCTTCAGGAGCGGAAGAGAGCTTCTCTTCCTGCGAACGTTCTTTGCCCTCTTCATCAAAAAGACGTTTATCCTTCACCACAAATCCCGAATCTTTTTTTTCTTCTTCCATCTATTCTTCCTCCATATCTGCAAAGAACATTTAAGATTTTTTTGTCAGAGCGATTTCGCCTTTCCTGGATAAATCAATCAGGATTTTATCTCCCTCTGCAAATTTACCCGCCAGAATTTCCATGGCCAACGGATCAAGAATAAGTTTTTGCAGAGAACGCTTCAGAGGCCGCGCACCATAAACGGGACTGTAACCCTGCTCGGCTATATAGTTTTTCGCTTTCTCTGTCAATTCAATGCTCAGTTTGCGTTCTTTAAGCCGTTTATCAATAAGCCCCATCTGAATATCAACAATTTTGTAAATATCTTCCAACTTCAGCGCGGAGAACATAATTGTGTCATCTATTCTGTTTAAGAATTCCGGTTTGAAGGTTGCTCGCAGTGCCTCCATCGCACGGTTCTTTTTTTCTTCATCCGTTAATGTGGGATCCTGAATCCACTGACTACCTACATTGGATGTCATGATTGCCACTGTATTTTTAAAATCCACTGTCCGCCCATGACCGTCAGTTAACCTTCCGTCATCAAGAATTTGAAGCAAAATATTAAATACATCAGGATGTGCTTTTTCAATTTCGTCGAAAAGCAAAACACTGTAAGGTTTGCGTCGCACAGCTTCGGTCAGATACCCACCTTCATCGTAGCCGACATAACCGGGTGGAGCGCCAATCAGACGGGCAACGGCATGTTTTTCCATATACTCTGACATATCAATTCTAACCATGGCATGTTCATTGTCGAACATGAATTCCGCCAAAGCTCTTGCCAGCTCTGTTTTGCCTACTCCGGTCGGTCCCAAAAAAATAAATGATCCGATGGGTCGATTCGGATCCTGCAAACCCGAACGAGCACGGCGCAGAGCGGAAGAAACCGCCGCAACGCCTTCATCCTGACCGATAACACGCATTTTCAGGCGTTCTTCCATATGAAGCAGCTTTTGTACATCGCTTTCCATCATTCGGGAAAGCGGGATGCCTGTCCAACTGGAAACAACTTCAGCCACGTCTTCCGCGTCTACTTCTTCCTTGAGCATCTGATTGTTCTTTTGAATATCTTCGAGTTTTTTCTGTTCTTTCTGAAGATCTTTATCCAAAGAAACCAACTTGCCGTATCGGATTTCCGCGGCTTTTTCGAGATTGCCTTCGCGCTGGGCATTGACCTCTTCAATTTTTAAGGCTTCTACCTGTTTCTTGGCATCCTGGATTTTATTTATTATATCTTTTTCTGTAAACCAGCGTGTTTTCATCTGGTCAACTTTTGATTTAAGTTCAGCAAGTTCTTTTTCAATCTTGTCACGGCGTTCTTTGGCGGTTTTATCTGTCTCCTTTTTCAGCGACTGCTTCTCAATTTCCAGTTGAATTATTCGTCTGTCAATTGCGTCGATTTCCGAAGGCTTGCTGTCCAGTTCTATCTTTAAACGGGATGCTGCTTCGTCAATCAGATCTACGGCTTTATCCGGCAGAAAACGGTCCGTTATGTAACGGTTTGAGAGGGTTGCTGCTGCGACTATTGCCGAATCCTTGATGCCGACCCGGTGATGAACAGAGTATCGCTCTTTCAGACCTCGCAGAATGGCAATGGTATCCTCAACTGTCGGTTCCTTGACCAATACAGGCTGAAAACGACGTTCAAGAGCGGCGTCTTTCTCTATGTACTTGCGATACTCGTTTAATGTAGTTGCGCCCACACAACGCAGCTCACCGCGCGCCAGAGCCGGCTTGAGCATATTGGAGGCATCCATTGAACCTTCCGCAGCTCCCGCTCCAACCATGGTATGTATTTCATCAATAAAAAGAATTATTTCACCTTCGGCACTGATGACTTCTTTCAACACTGCTTTCAGCCGTTCCTCAAATTCACCGCGGTATTTCGCACCGGCCACCAGCGCGCCGATGTCCAGTCCGATTACGCGCTTATTTTTCAAATTTTCCGGCACATCACCATTAACTATTCGCTGAGCCAAACCTTCCACAATGGCCGTCTTGCCGACGCCGGGTTCGCCGATCAGCACCGGATTGTTTTTTGTGCGACGTGAAAGAACTTGCATTATCCGGCGTATTTCTTCATCTCGTCCGATAACCGGATCGAACGAACCTTTTTTGGCCAGCTCATTGAAATCCCGCGCATAACGCTCGAGCGCCTGATATTTACCTTCCGGATTGGGATCGGTTACACGCTGATTGCCTCGAATATCCTTAAGCACATTAAAAATACCGTCTTTGGTAATGCCTGCCTGACGCAGGATTTTTCCGGCCGGTCCTTCTTTTTCTTCGGCAATGACCACAAGCACATGTTCGGCACTGACGTATTCGTCTTTTAACTGAGCCGCTTCAGTCATCGCCTTGTCGAATATTTTATTGAGCCGGCCGCTCAGATAAATCTGACCTGCACCGGTACCGCCAATACTCGGCTGTTTTTTTAGATAATTATCCAACTCCTTTTCAATCTTTTGAGGTGAAGCGTTAAGTTTGCTGATAATAGCACCGGCAATGCCGTCTTCCTGCCGCAAAAAACAAACAAGCAGATGTTCCGGTTCAATTGATTGATGTCCAAGAGAACCGGCCAGAGACTGAGCTTCCTGCAGAGCTTCCTGAACTTTTAAAGTGAACTTATCAAAACGCATAATTTCCTCTCTACTCAACCGGTTTTTCTATTGTCACAAACAGTTTACCGTTTTTGAAAACAGTTACGTTGCCCGACGATTCTGAAATTACTATGGCAACGGCCTTGGTTACACTGGTAATACCGGCGGCGGCAATATGACGGCTGCCCAGACCGGGCGGGAAATCCTTGCTGTCCAGAGCGGCACTAAGATGCCTTCCGGCTGTGACCAAAACACCATTCTCTTTAATAATGAAAGCACCGTCAATTGCCGATAACTCTTTTATTGTTTCTTCCAGTTCCGGATTCAGTATATTGAGTTGCTCATCCGAATATCCTGAAAACGGATTGATAATCATTTGCCGGGAAAGCTGCATGACTTTTTCATCATCACCCAGAACAAATATCGTTCCAACTTTTCTATTTTCCCTGCCCTGAGCGGCCAGTTCTAACGCTATATTAATAACAGCATTGAATACTTCCGGGCGAACATTTTCGAGAACATCATTAATGAAACCGGACGTCAAAATCTCAAACTCTTTTCCTACATCAATCACAAAAATGCTGTCGGCGTAACCGAATCGGGGCACTCCGCTTAAACAAACTACTTTGTCGCCTCTTTTCAGGATACCCAGAACTATTCCCTTGGCAATAGCAATTTTAACTTTTCCCACACGTGTCAAATTGACATTAGGAATTAACAATAAAAGAGCATTCTTCTTCAGCTCGTCGGATATCATTTCATCCTCGCGTGAAACAACGATAAAGCTGATGTCTTTTTTTATTTCATCCATTATCAGGAGACTGGAATCACTGATGACATCAACGCACACAAGAAGAGCGTTGGCTTTTATTTCATGAGCTATTTTAACTGCATGTTCGATCATCGTTTTATTTATTGATTTCATTGGCTCACCTTGTTTTGAATTTTCCTTAGAATAAGCACAAATATGGCCTCTGTCAAGGAGGGATCAGTCTCTTTTTCATTAAGAGTACAAGAGATTAAATCTTTACTGATTTGAACATTTTATATTTCTTCAGAAGTGTCCGTTAAGCTGCAAAAAAAGGCAACGGAATCCTTAATCAGGTTAAGATCATTCTGTGTTAAGCTGAACTAATATATAAAACAAAACTTATGGATTCCAACCGGCAAGTCTTGCCCATAACCACCAGGCGGCACGTCCTTTCAATACGCAGTTCAGTCTTTGACTGTGAGCACAACTGCCACAATTATTCGCCAAAGTTGTTAAAGTGTGACCGGGATTTGCGGCAACCCAGTTTACTGCCCAGTTACTTTCCAATATCTCATCGCCATTATTGTCATAATCACAATTATCATTGGCAAGCAAAGGCATATAATTCGTTGAACCGCCGGGATCATAACTTTCGATATCGGCAAAATCAAAAAGTATCTTATTATTGGCAGTGCAGTAATTGCGAATCTGCTGATTGCGGAGATTCAGGTTCCCATTTTGACCGCCCCCGTCAAGATGGCCGGTCATATAAACAAATTTAATTTCCGGATAATCTGTTTCCAGTTGAGTCATTGGGGCAAGGTAATTATCTATCATTTGCTGTTCCGTATAGCCGGATACCTGTCCGCACCAGGACCAGATAATAACATTGACATTAGGTTTGGCTGTGCCCCTTCCTGTGGAAGAATCAGGAGTACCAAGATATGTACGTGTGTTGTTTACCCAGTCGGGATAAGATCCTAAATCTCCACCCATAGCATAATCGTCTAAATCGATGGCCCCACCTGTGCCTCCCTCATTCCAGGAATAAAGAATATTTTCCGCAGCCAAAGCGTCCATTCCGGTAATAATTTGACTGCCGTGCGAAGTATGACCGTACGCAATATGCAAATCGGATTTCGCCTGTTCGATGGCACTTTGCGGTATGGAATCAAAATCAGCCGCCACTTGATGGTCCGCAATAAAGGCCGCTGTTTGGCTCGATGAATTATTTGTATCACCTCCACCACCGCCTCCGCTGCAATTAACAACGAGTAAAGATAACGCCAGGCAAAGCACCCAAATAAAACGTAAAAAAATATCGTGCATTTTTGAGATCATAATTCATCCTTTTGAAAGTTAATTTATTATATTTATACCATTTTATTATAAACAATTAAATTTACTTATTTTTTGCATAATTATCTTGACCGGAAAATTTTAGTTAGATAGAATTTAAAATTGGACAAAATCTTAGGAGAATTGACATTTGAAACTACCAGTACAAACCGGCACGCTTGATTTATACATAGCCGAAATCAATCGGTTTCCTCTTTTATCGGCGGAAGAGGAATTCCGGCTTGCGGTACTACTGAAAAAGTACAATAACGTTGATGCCGCTGAAAAGCTGATTGTTTCGAATTTGCGTTTTGTAGTCAAGATTGCCCATGAATACCGCAGTTACGGCTTTAAGCTTGCTGATTTAATTCAGGAAGGCAATGTGGGTCTTATTCACGCCGTGAAAAAATTCGACCCTTACAAAGGCTACCGTTTGATTTCCTACGCGGTTTGGTGGATTCGGGCGTATATTCAGAATTACCTGATTAAATCGTGGAGTATTGTCAAAATCGGTACAACACAAGCGCAAAGGAAACTTTTTTTCAAATTAAATCAAACAAAAAAAGAACTGGAAACACTTTCGAAAAAAAATCCCGAATTTGACGAAATCGCGTCGTCACTGGGCGTTAAAGACTCCGAGGTGGCGGAGATGGACTTGCGCATGGGTTCACGGGACGTTTCACTGAATGAATTTATAAAGGATCAAGGCGATAATTCGCATATCGATTTTCTCACATACGAAGGTGACGATCAGGAGGTGTCTTTAATTAAAGACGAAGAAAAGAATCTGGTGCGGCGTGATATCGCCGGAGCACTGGCTAAGCTCAACGAAAGAGAAAGCTATATTATTCTTAATCGTGTTATGGCTGATGATCCCCAGACTCTACAAGAAATAGGTATAAAATATAATATCTCGCGTGAGCGGGCACGTCAGATTGAAAAACAAGCACTCAAGAAAATACAGTTGGCGTTGCCTTATTTTAAGACCGACAAATAAAGATATTTTCCTGACAGGTTATATTACATAAGTATTGTTTCACCTATTGACCTATACTTCTAAAATTGATACAAGTGAGTTGTTTAGATTCAGATGTCATTTTTTAACAATCTTATACAGTAACGTACAAAACAAAAATTGCATATAAAGCAATTCTTTTAACTCTGCCCTGGAAACGCAGGGAGGCCCCATTAACATTTGCCGTCTATTGTTGAAAAACCGGTCCCCTGCAATGCATGGGTATATTTTAGAATAATTTTTTGGCTTGAACTGAGGAGCAGAAAAAAGTGGAAGTAAGAAACAAAGTATTTTCTAGATACTTAAATCGTCTGAAGGCGGGTCTTAAAGGCGGATACAAGCGAAAAAAAAGCACAGGCGATGAATTGCTGCGATCGGAATTATTCAGCGCCAAGCAAATGCAGCAGCATGGCAAAACCATAGCTGGTTCGCACAAGTTGAGTCCTGGTCGCACTTCGAATCAACTGCTAAGAAGGATGGCCAATAATGAAAATGTTTTGTATGACGTTCGACGCCTGTTGACGACGGCAGTTAGGGACAACCATCGTATTACACCAGCCGAGGAATGGTTTCTGGATAATTTCTATCTGATTGAAGAACAAATTCGCACGGCGAGAAGACATTTGCCGAGAGTCTACAGCAGAGAACTCCCTCATCTGGCAAATGGTCCATCAGCCGGTCTTCCGCGGGTATACGATATTGCACTGGAAATGATTTCACATGGCGACGGGCGGGTGGATTCAAAAGTTCTCAGTCTATTCGTATCCGCTTATCAATCGGTCACCGTGCTTAAGCTCGGTGAATTGTGGGCAATTCCCATCATGCTTCGTCTGGCTCTCATCGAAAACATTCGACGTATCGCAGTCCGTATATCTACAGACAGAAAACATCGCAACAAAGCCGATTTCTGGGCAAACCGGATGACAGCTATTGCCGAAAAGGATCCAAAAAGCCTGTTTTTGGAAATAGCGGACATGGCTCGATCAGAACCACCGATGGTGGGCGCGTTTGTTGCAGAAATCACAAGACGTCTGCAAGGACAAAGCCCGTCTCTGGCTCTGCCGCTTACCTGGATTGAGCAACGCCTCACCGAGTATGGCCAGACAATCAAGTCAATGGTGCACCTGGAATCCCAGCAACAAGCCGCAGATCAGGTCTCCATGAGCAATAGTATTGGTTCTCTCCGTTTCCTTGGCACAATGGACTGGCGGGAGTTTGTCGAAACGATGAGCGAGGTTGATCATATCCTGCGTGAAGATCCCCGTGATATTTACACTAAAATGGATTTTTCCACCCGCGACCGTTACCGCCACGTCGTCGAAAATATCTCCAAAAAAAGTCGGTTGTCCGAAAGTGAAATAGCGCACATGGCTATAAACCTTGCCCGCCAATGCAGTGCAAAAAATGACAGCTACGATTGCACCGCACATGTCGGTTATTATTTGATTGACAAGGGATTGCCTGAGCTTGAGCGATTGGCGAAAGTGCGTCTATCATTATTTGATTTCATCTCGCAGTTGGGACACCGGATTCCTTTGCTGACTTACATTGGTTCTATTATCGGATTGACCTTCATCTTTACAGGAATTTTACTGATGAAGGCGCACAATTACGGATTACAGGACTGGCTATTAGCTTTAATCGGACTTCTCGCGCTTTTATGCACGAGTCATTTGGCTGTAGCCCTGGTAAACTGGCTGGTAACACTGTTGGTGGCGCCTCATACATTACCACGAATGGATTTTTCCCGAGGCATTCCACCTGAATGCCGCACTCTCGTTGCAGTTCCGACAATGCTTTTAAGTGAGCAAAACATCCCGAATCTAATTGAAGCTCTGGAAATCAGATTTCTTGCCAATCGCGACGACAATCTGTTCTTCGCTCTTCTAACCGATTTCCGGGACTCTGAGCAAGAAACAATGCCTGATGATGAAAAGTTTCTGCGGCTTGCCCGGACAGGGATTGAAAAATTGAATGAAAAATACAGGGATTCAAAAGGCGATATGTTCTTTTTATTTCATCGCCCGCGCCGCTGGAATCCTAAAGAACAAATCTGGATGGGTTATGAACGAAAACGTGGAAAACTGACAGATTTAAATGCTTTCCTGCGCGGCAGAATAAAGGGACATTTTGGTGATTTATTTTCTCTCATTGTTGGCGATACGACAAAATTAAGAAATATAAAATACGTTATTACTCTCGACACGGATACGAAGCTGCCGCGCGATGCCGCATGTCAATTCGTAGGAACTATGGCGCATCCTTTGAATCGAGCACGTTATGATAAAAAAAAGAAACTGGTCTGCAAAGGATATGGCATACTGCAACCGAGGGTTTCCGTAAGTCTGTCCAACACGAGAAGATCTCTTTATGCGTCAATATATTCCAGCAGTTCCGGCATAGATCCCTATACTAAAGCCGTTTCCGATATCTATCAGGATATCTTTAGTGAAGGTTCTTTCATCGGCAAGGGAATTTATGACATCGACGCTTTTGAATCCGCTCTCAATGGGCATCTTCCCGAAAATAAAATTCTTAGCCACGATCTTCTCGAAGGATGCTACGCCCGGTCAGGCTTGATAAGCGATTTGCAGTTATACGAAGAGTATCCATCCTGTTACAACGTGGACGTAAGCCGCAGGCATCGCTGGATTCGCGGAGACTGGCAGATATCGCGATGGGTCAGGTCATCTGTTCCCGCACTGGGCGGAGGCGCTCAGAAAAATCCGTTATCGATGCTGTCTCAATGGAAGATATTCGACAACCTGCGCAGGAGCATGGTTCCCGCCGCATTAATCCTTCTTACAGTTTTAGGCTGGACAGTCTTGTCTATGGCCTGGCTTTGGACACTTTCAGTCCTTATAATCATTTTGTTTCCTTCTTTCATCACGTCTGCATTGAACCTGTTTCAAAAACCACGCAATGTAACGTGGACACAACACTTAGCTTCAGCCGTGCAAACAGCCGGCGACAATCTTCTGCAGTCCACATTCTCACTTATCTGTCTGCCCTATGAAGCTTATTTCAGTACAGATGCGATAATTCGAACTATCTGGCGGATGTTTATTTCAAAGAAACGGCTTCTTGAATGGGATCCGTCGGACAATCCCCGGCGTAATCATCACAATGACCTTACCGGTTATTTCCGGATTATGTGGTTTGCCCCGATATTTGCAGCTATAATAGCAGTTGTTATTCTTTTTTCCCATCCGCTAACCTTAACGATAGCGGGACCTTTACTTTTTATCTGGTTTATCTCTCCTTTGATTGCCTACCTGTTTAGCCGACCGTTCGCTTACCATGAAGTAAAACTGACATCCGGCCAAATCATCTTTCTCAGAAAAATTTCCAGAAAAACATGGAGCTTTTTCGAAACCTTTGTGGGACCGGACGATAATTGGCTGCCGCCGGACAATTATCAGGAGCAACCTGCTGCTGTGGTCGCCCATCGCACATCGCCAACGAACATGGGGCTATCTCTGCTGGCCAATCTCTCCGCCTTGGATTTAGGCTATATCACAATGCGGCGATTCATCGAACGTACAGCAAATACGCTCCACACAATGGGTTCCATGAGCAGGCAAAAAGGTCATTTCTATAACTGGTACGATACGCAATCACTGGAGCCACTGTTGCCCCTCTACATTTCTTCGGTGGACAGTGGAAATTTAGCCGGACATCTGCTGACATTACGGTCGGGGCTTCTCGCCCTTCCCGACCAGAAAATCATAGGATCGCAGCTGTTTCCCGGTCTCCGGGACACGCTGGAGGTGCTTGCCGACACAGCGGGAAAGACTGACTTAGTCCATCTCGATCAAACCAGAAAGACTCTGGCATTAGCAATCCATTCCGAGCCAACCTCGCTCATGGCGGCAAAGCTGTACCTCGAACAACTGGCAACATCCGTCAATGTCCCCGATAGCGATCCCGATAGTCCATTGAGATGGTGGGCAAAGGCCTTTACCGATCAATGCTGGGAAGCCCTTGAGCAATTACGTTTTTTTACACCCTGGATATTTTACCCGGCATTGTCGGACATAATTAACAAATTGCCGCAGTTCAATGAAATACCGACGATGCGGAAAGTAACCAACATGGAAGTGGAACTGCTCTCGGCCATTGAGAAGCAGATGAATCCTGATATAACTTCCGACGAGCACAGGCAACTTGGAGAACTTCGAAGGCTGGTTACAGAAGCCAGCCGGGCCGCCCGAACCATGATGAAGGATATCGAAGAGCTGGCCAAGCAATGTGGAGATTTCTCCCGAATAGAATACGACTTCCTGTTCGATAAAGCGTGTAATCTGTTGTCGATCGGATACAACGTCGGCAACTGGCGGCGGGATACAAGTTTCTACGATTTACTGGCAGCGGAAGCCCGATTTAGCACTTTCGTAGGAATCGCACAGGGTAAAATACCCCAGGAGAGTTGGTTTGCTCTGGGACGTCTCCTTACCAACACCGGCAGAAAGCCGGTGTTGGTGTCATGGAGCGGTTCCATGTTCGAATACCTCATGCCGCTTCTGGTTATGCCTACCTATGAAAACTCTCTTCTCGATCAAACCTATAAGGCAGCTGTGGCCAGACATATCGAGTATGGAAAAAAGCATGCCGTGCCCTGGGGTATTTCGGAATCGGGATACAATGCCATTGATAGCCATCTTAACTATCAGTATCGTGCCTTCGGTGTACCCGGTCTGGGTCTAAAGCGCGGATTATCTGAAGATATGGTCGTTGCTCCCTATGCCTCAGCGCTGGCATTGATGGTGGCGCCTGAAGAGGCTTGCCAGAATCTGGAAAGACTTGCCGTAGCAGGTTTTGAAGGGAGATTCGGTTTCTATGAAGCAATTGACTACACACCGTCGCGTCTGCCGCGAGGGCAATCGAACGCTGTGGTTCGTTCCTTCATGGCTCATCACCAGGGTATGACTTTGCTCGCGTTGGTTTATTTACTCCTGGACCAGCCGATGCAGAAGCGATTTGAGTCGGAACCGTTATTTCAGGCAACCATACTACTGCTCCAGGAAAGAGTTCCCAAAGCCATCGCTTTTTACGCATCGCCCACTGAACTTGCCGATTCACACAGGGAAACCGTTATTACGGAAGCGCCTGTGCGTGTTTTTAATACCCCCGATACACCGGTCCCGGAAGTACAGTTGCTTTCGAACAGCAGATATCACCTAATGATAACAAATGCCGGCGGCGGGTACAGCCGTTGGAAGGATATCGCTGTTACTCGTTTTAGAGAAGACACCACCTGTGACAATTTTGGGACTTTCTGTTATCTGCGCGATGTAACTACCGGTGATGTCTGGTCAACAACCTATCAGCCAACACTTAAACACCCCCTACATTACGAAGCCATTTTTTCGGACGGCCGTGTGGAATTTCGCCGCAAGGATTATGATTTTGATGTTCATACAAAAATAGTTGTTTCGCCGGAAGATGATATAGAATTGCGCCGTACCACTATCGAAAATCGCTCGCAGTCGCAAAGAACCATCGATGTAACCAGCTATGCGGAAGTGGTTTTGGCGCCTCCTGCCGCAGATAAGATTCATCCGGCATTCAGCAATCTTTTTGTTCAAGCAGAAATCATCGAACAGCGCAGGGCGATTCTTTGCGCTCGTCGACCACGTTCTCAGAACGAGAAAAATCCCTGTATGTTTCACCTGATGGCCGTACATGGGGCAGAGATTGACCAGATTTCCTACGAGACTGACCGGATGCAATTTATCGGCCGCGGAAACACCGTCAGCAATCCACAGGCAATGGGTCATCCTACCGATCTGTTTGGAACACTCTCGGGAAGTCAGGGTTCGGTACTTGATCCGATTGTCGCCATACGTTCCCGAATAACACTTGATCCGGAGCAATCTGTTACAATTGATATGGTTTTCGGAATTAGCGAAACCAGGGAGGCCACATTAAATCTGATCGAGAAGTATCAGGATCGTCGTATCGCAGACCGTGTGTTGGATCTGGCATGGACGCAGAGTCAGGTACTTCTCCAACAAATCAATGCCACGGAGGCCAATGCACAGCTTTACTGCCATATTGCCAGTTCAGTCATTTACAACAATGCTTCTCTGCGCGCTGATCCAAATATCATCAAAGAAAATCAACGTGGACAATCGGGGTTATGGGGCTACGCCATATCCGGTGATTTACCGATTGTTTTGTTGAGGATTGCCGATCAGACCAATATCGATATAGTGCGACAACTAATAAAAGCGCATGCATACTGGCGATTGAAAGGATTGGCCGTCGACCTCGTGATATGGAATGAAGATCATGCCGGTTACAGACAACTTCTGCACGACCAAATCATGGGGCTTATTGCATCAGGCACTGTTGCCAGTTCAAATGATCAACTCGGCGGAATTTTCGTCAGATCCACCGACCAGATATCAGAAGAAGACCGCGTCCTGATTCAAACTGTCGCTAACGTTATAATTACAGATAAAAAAGGAACGCTGGCCGCCCAGGTCAACCGGCGCGATAGTTTGAAAACAGCGGTGCCGCGCTTGATACCGACCCGTACCCATCGCGCCATACCCGCTCCGGCCGCCCAGTTGCCCGATCACGAGCTGATGTTTTTTAATGGCCTGGGCGGATTCACCTCTGATGGAAGAGAATACGTGATTTCGACTGTCCAGGATCATGTAACGCCAGTGCCATGGGTAAACGTGCTGTCCAACCCTCTGTTCGGCACCGTAATTTCAGAAAGTGGCATGTCTTACACCTGGGCTGAAAACGCCCATGAGTTCCGTCTCACACCCTGGTATAACGATCCGGTAAGTGATAGAAGTGGAGAAGTATTTTTCCTCCGCGATGAGGAGCGTGGCCACTTTTGGTCCCCTATGCCGCTGCCCAGACGCGGGGAAACACCTTACATAACAAGGCACGGTTTTGGTTACAGCGTATTTGAACATACGGAGCGCGGCATCCATTCCGAGGTATTGGTTTACGTGGCTTTGGATGCAGCGGTTAAGTTCACTGTGCTGAAGATAAAAAATGAGACTGGGCGATCGCGTCGCCTCTCTGCTACGGGATATGTGGAATGGGTTCTGGGTGATCTCCGAACAAAAACAGCCATGCATGTAATTACCGATGTTGATCTCGAAAGCCGCGCTATTTTCGCGTGCAATCCCTACAACACGGAATTTCCCAATCGGATTGCTTTCTTTAACACTGACGCGCTGACGCGAACAATAACCTGCAACAGAACAGAATTCCTGGGACGAAACGGGACACTTCACGATCCAGCGGTTATGAAACGTCAGCATCTCTCAGGTAAAGTTGGCGCCGGATTGGATCCCTGTGCCGCGATTCAGGTCCCATTTGATCTGGCCGATGGGGAAGAAAAAGAGATTGTCTTTATTCTCGGACTGGGACGCAACGTTGATTCCGCTCGAAAACTTGCGCATAGTTTTAGAGACGCATCTACGGCACACGACGCCCTCGATGCCGTGCGACAATACTGGAAGCAAACGCTCGGCGCCGTGCAGATAAAAACACCAGATGCATCTTTAAACGTGCTGGCAAACGGCTGGCTTTTATACCAGACGCTTGTCTGTCGGCTTTGGGCGCGAACCGGAAACTACCAGTCGGGAGGCGCTTTCGGCTTCCGCGATCAGCTACAGGATGTAATGGCGCTTATCCACACCGATTCAAATCTAACACGCGAGCATCTGCTTCTTTGCGCATCCCGCCAATTCAAGGAAGGAGATGTCCAGCATTGGTGGCACCCCCCTCTCGGACGGGGTGTGCGCACGCAATGCTCCGACGATTACCTCTGGTTACCCTTTGCAACCTGTTTTTACGTATCCAATACCGGCGATACAGAGATCCTGAACGAATCCGTTCCTTTTATTAAAGGCCGTCCGGTAAATAAGGAGGAAGATTCATATTACGATCTGCACAGCCGATCTCAGGAAACGGCCAGTTTATATGAGCACTGCGTAAGGGCCATTAGAAGGGGACTTCGATTTGGCGAGCACGGATTGCCGCTAATGGGCTCCGGAGACTGGAATGACAGCATGAATATGGTGGGAATAAAGGGCAAGGGCGAAAGCGTCTGGCTTGGTTTTTTCCTTTATAAAATCCTTACGCAATTTGCAGAAATTGCCCGTCGGCGCGGCGACATATCTTTTGGCGAACATTGTGAAAAAGAAGCATCTCAACTGCGTCTGAATATTGAACAGCATGGATGGGATGGTTTGTGGTACCGGCGCGCCTATTTCGATGACGGCTCGCCTCTTGGTTCTTCTAAAAATTCCGAATGCCGGATTGATTCAATCGCCCAAAGCTGGGCTGTTCTGTCAGGAGCCGCAGATGCCGAACGTTCACGTCTGGCTATGGAAGCGCTGAATAAGCACCTGATTCACAAAAACATTGGAATAGTCCAGCTTCTGGAGCCACCTTTTGATAAGTCCAACTTGAATCCCGGCTATATAAAGGGATATGTTCCCGGCGTAAGAGAGAATGGCGGACAATACACCCACGGGGCCATTTGGGCAGCTATGGCCTTTGCGGCTTTGGGAGAAAATAATCGCGCTTGGGAAATTCTCAACATGATAAATCCTGTAAACCATTCCAATTCTCACGAGGCAATGGAAACATATAAAGTTGAACCATACGTTGTAGCTGCAGATATTTACGCGCTTGAGCCACATATCGGAAGAGGTGGATGGACCTGGTATACAGGCTCGGCTGGATGGATGTACCGACTCATTGTTGAATCTCTTCTGGGACTGAAGCGGGAGGGGAAAAAATTGAACTTTGCACCTTCTCTCCCCTCAAATTGGGACGAATTCAGTATTGATTACCGGTATGGAAAAACAAACTATCACATAGTTATCTCACGTACGCAGAGAGAGGACGGCGAAATGAAGGTATTCGTTGATGGCGTGGAACAAAGTGAAAAGATCGTTCTTCTGGTTGACGACGGCATAGAACATGAGGTCGACGTAAGAATTTGATATTGATTTGCTTGTCATTACAACTTTGCAAGCGGCAAATACCGGTAATGTAATGTTGCTTATTCATTATGCGCTCCCCTGCGGGATGCGCTTCCGGTCTTCGACTAACCACGTATATTTCAGATAAATGTTATTTTATTAATTATTATTCATATTCTAATTCAGGGAAATTCAACCATTTTTTTGCTTCCGAAACATCACTAAATGCCTTTATCAGCCTTCCCCGATTAAGAGCTACTGTCCTGCTGAATTTTATCGTTTCATCTATATTTATCTTTTCTGAATATACTGTTGCCATTTTTATTTCAAAGGACCCCGAAGCAGCTATTTTAAAGAACTCCATAGTTGATATTTTCCCTTTTAAACGACGGACGTCTAAAAGTACATGCCTGGCATTGATACTTTTTAACAAGTTAAATACTTTCTTGCGCATCAACAAGAAAGTCGCTTTATTCCATTCACCATCAACTGAAGCAATAACAACTTTACTATTTAATCTGGCTTTGATTAAAAAATCCATAACGACCTCTTTAGTTAGGATAAGTTTGTTAAATCGTTGAAGACAAACATACACATTTCGATTGATCTGCAAAAAAGCCTTCTCTGGAGATTAATTTCACTTCGCTCTCAATGGATAACAATGTAATTTAGGAGGCAAATAACCACAGCCGCATGATCAATAAGTTACAGGGGACGAACACCACTTAACAAAGCAACCCAAAGAAAGCGAAGTGTGATAAGATTTATTACAATAAAAAATCCCCTTTGTACGATTGGAGTTAAGTATTTCATCTTTCAAAGGAGTTGTCTGTAAGGGGATGCTGATTTCTTTGTAGGGATTATCCTATGCTAGGTGTTAGGCCATTTTTAAGTTATCAGTTTGTGTTTCAAAGCATAACTGACAATTTCGGCATTGGTTTTCATTTTCATTTTTTCCAGGATTCGGGCACGGTAGGTACTTACCGTCTTGCCACTTATGCACAATACTGCTCCAATATCTTTTAGTGCTTTCCCCCGGGCAATCATGCACATGATCTGAAATTCACGGTCAGAGAGCTTTTCGTGAAGAGGCATCCCGGATGATTCCCGCTTCAAGATCAGTGCTTCCGAAAAAGAAGGACTTATATACTTTCCGCCTGTAATAATTCTTCGTATGGCATTTATCAATTCCTCAGGAATGCTGTCTTTCATCAGGTAACCGGAGGCACCGGCTTTGAGCACACGGAAAGCGTACTGTTCTTCCTCATGCATGCTCATAATCAGCACTGGTAGATCCGGGTACTCGTGCCGAATGTGATGCAGAACTTCTATCCCGCTTATTCCCGGAAGACTTATATCCAGAATAACCACATCGCATTCGGTCTGGCGGATTACAAAAATAGCATCTCGACCATTTCCAGCCTCATTGACCACCTGCATATCCGATTCTTCTTCGATAATCTGTTTCAAGCCGCGGCGCACTACAGCATGATCGTCCACTGTAATTATTCTGATCATGAAACGCTCCTTCTTTCCGGCATCCTGTATTTACCCACTTGATTAACCGGAATTTCGACGCTTACCTTTGTTCCTTTTCCCGGATGGCCTTCAATATTTATATGGCCGCCAACTGCCAGGACACGTTCCCTCATGCCTAATAACCCGAGTGATTTATTATCATCAATTTTATTTTTTGTTAT
>AWGX01000596.1 GCA_000495415.1 Smithella sp. ME-1
GTCTTTTGTTTGAGCTCGTTCACACCGAGAGCTCTGATTTCCTTAATTTTCATCAGATATCTCCCTTGATAAAAACTTAGTAGCAATGGATAATTTATGCGCCGCCAGGCGAAATGCTTCTTTGGCTACTTCTTTGGTTACACCTTCCATTTCATAGAGAACTGAACCAGGTCTGACCACGGCTACCCATCCTTCAGGAGCACCTTTCCCTTTACCCATACGGGTTTCAGCAGGCTTCTTCGTCACTGATTTATGAGGAAAAACTCTGATCCAGATTTTACCACCACGTTTGACATAACGAGTCATGGCAACACGTGCGGCTTCGATCTGTCTGGCAGTAATCCAACCGCATTCTGCTGCCTGTAAACCATATTCGCCAAAAGCTATAGAGCTTCCTCTTGTTGCCTTGCCTCCCATTCGGCCCTTCTGCAACTTTCTATATTTTACCCTTTTCGGCATTAACATAAGCTAAAACTCCCGTTCTTCCCCACTACATAATTCCTTTTTCTGCGAGCAGAAAAGATTTTACTTTTCACCTTTCGTAGCCAAAACTTCTCCATGAAAAATAAAAACCTTAACGCCTATCAATCCATAAGCAGTATGAGCTTCGGTAAATCCATAATCAATATCTGCGCGCAAAGTATGCAAGGGCACACGACCTTCCCTATACCATTCCGACCGCGACATTTCCGCACCACCTAATCTTCCTGAGCAGGCTATTTTTATTCCCTTGGCACCAAATTTTAAAGCATAACCTAC
>AWGX01000597.1 GCA_000495415.1 Smithella sp. ME-1
CGGATACTGAATTCTGCTGATACCAGCCAGATCGGCCCCCGCGTAAGTACACCAGTTGCAGACGATGGCAACGATTTTCGGTACCCATTCTTTGTTTGCTAAATTTTCAGCCATATATTCTCCTTCCGGCGGCAATGCGGCTTTATCAGCCGTTTACCTTAGTTTATATTATATATCTGTGCCAGCACTTCTTCGTTGTTGAAACCGTTAAGGTCGACCGCATTCATACGGCATGACGCCGTGCAAACTCCGCAACCCTTGCAAAGAACCGTGTTGACTTCAGCGCAGCCTTCCGCAACATTGACCTGAATTGCACTATAAGGACAATTGATTTCGCAGAGACCGCAGGCAGAACACCTTTCTTTGTTCACATAAGCTGTTTTACCTTCCGCCTCGATGAAATCAAGACACAATACCATGACGGCGCGTGAAACGGCGGCGTTGGCCTGCGTGATGGTTTCGTCGCTGAACTTGGGCGAATGCGACATGCCGCACATGAACACACCGTCGGTTGCGAAATCAACGGGACGAAGTTTGACATGCGCCTCGAGGAAGAAACCGTCCTGATTGGTGGGCACTTTCAGCATCTGGCCGATAGCCGCGTTTTCCGGATTCGGCACAACACCGATGCTCAGAGCCAATATATCAGCAGGTAGACTGACCTGTTCATTAAGAATCGGGTCAAATACTTTGACTTCCACTTTATCGCCGGATGTTACAACTTCCGGTTTACGATCTTCTTCATAAGAGATAAATTTGATATTTAGTTCACGTGCTTTCTTATAATAATCTTCCTTGAAAGCGAAGGTGCGGATATCCCGGTAAATGATGGTGATGTCGCGGGAAGGATCGGCAGCTTTGAGTTCCAGCGCGTTCTTGACCGCTTCGGAACAGCAGTAACGGCTGCACCATGGTCTTTCTTTATCGCGAGAACCGACACATTGAATCATTACGACATTTTTCACGGAAGCGAGCTTGGGATCTTTTTCGTAAATCAGAGTTTCCAGCTCTCTCTGTGTTTTCACCGCGGCGTTTTGACCGTAGAGATATTCCTGGGTCTTATTTTCATAAGCACCGGTCGCCACAATCACTATGCCGTGTTCAAATATTTTTTCACCGTCTTTGGCTTTGACCGTGGTCTTATAATTGCCGATGAAACCTTCAATCTTCTCAATCTTGGCACTGGTAGTAACCGTGATCAACGGATTCTTGTAAACTTTTTCCAGAAGCGCTTTTAAGTGAGTCCTGGCATCAAGACCTTCAAGTGTCTTATAAAGATGATTGTAATTGCCGCCTAGACGATCTTCTTTTTCCACGATGAACGAAGCAAATCCCTGATCGGCCAGCGACAGAGCCGCAGTCATACCGGCCAAGCCTCCGCCGATAATCAAAGCCTGATGATTAACGGAAAGTTGACCGGGTTTCAATGGCTTGAGATACTGAGCCTTGGCGACAGCCATACGCAGCAGGTCTTTCGCTTTTTCCGTGGCCGCTTCCGGTTCGTGCATATGCACCCAGGAATTCTGGTCGCGGATGTTGGCCATCTCGAAGAGATACCTGTTCAGACCGGCTTTTTCGCAGTTTTCCTGAAACAAACCTTCATGAGTTCTGGGTGAGCAGGACGCCACAACAACACGGGTCAGATTCTGTTCCTCAATGACCTCTTTCATCTTCACGGCTGTATCCTGCGAGCAGGTGAAAAGATTATCGGCCGTATAAACAACGGTCGGCAACGTTGAGGCATAATCGCGAACAGCAGGAACATCAACAACACCGCCGATATTGATACCGCAATGGCAGACGAACACACCTGTACGCACCGGCTGCCCGCGCATATCCTTTTCCTCAGGATTTTCCACCGGAGTAATCATTGTACCGCGTTTCGCAGCCAGCAATCCTTCCGCGCAGGCGGCAGCGGCGGAAGCTTCCATAACCGTTTCCGGAATGTCTTTGGGTCCGCCGAAAGCACCGCAGACAAATACACCGGGACGTGAAGTCTCAACTGGATTCTCCAGTTTTGTTTTACAGAAGCCGTGTTCTTCGAGTTCAATGCCCATACTGGCGGCCAGTTTCCTGGCTTCCTTGGGCGGCATCAAACCGACGGAAAGAACGACCATATCGAATTCTTCTTCGTTAAGAGTTCCATCCTGATTGACGTAGGTAATCAGCAAATTATTGGTCTGTTGCATTTCTTTGATGACTGAGGGCATTGAACGGATGTAACGGATGCCATATTCATCTTTGGCGCGATTGACAAATCTGTCGAAATCCTTGCCGTGCGCACGAATATCCATATAGAAAATGGTGGGTTCCAGACCCTTGGCGTGTTCCTTGCCGATAATTGCTTCCTTGGTCGCGTACATACAGCAAACCGACGAGCACCAGCTGTTATCGCAGGAAACATCACGCGAACCGACACACTGAATGAAAGCGATCTTCTTGGGTTCTTTGCCATCGGAAATTCTCTGGACGTGACCGAAGAACGGGCCGGACGCGGAAAGAATTCTTTCGAACTGAATCGCCGAAACAACATTCTTGTAAATACCGTAACCGTATTCGCCGCGCAGACGGGCGTCAAAAATTTCAAAACCGGGCGAAGCGATAACAGCACCAACTTCAATGGTTTCTTCTTCATAAGTCATGTCATGATCAATAGCCTTGGCGATGCAGGCATCAACGCACTGATAACATTCCGAACAGATGCCGCAGTCGAGACAGCGCATTGCTTCCGCTTTGGCCTGCGCCTCATCAAAACCAAGACCGACTTCCTTGAAATTAGTGCGGCGATCTTCAGGTTTCATGAGCGGATATTTCACGCGCGGACTCTTGGGCACATTGGAAACATCGGCCTTATCTGCCAGATCTTTCGTCCAGTCTTTTTCACGGCCGGCTTTCATATCCTCACCCATCAGATAACGATTGATGGATTTGGCCGCTTCCTTACCGGAGAAAACTGCTTTAACGACTGTCTGAGGACCTGTGGAAACGTCACCACCGGTGAATATGCCGGGAACGTTAGTCGCGTAAGTGATTTTATCGAAATCTACATTATTCCATTTATTGATGGAAACGCCGCTTTCTTTGGTGATGAACGACAAGTCGGCTTCCTGACCGATGGCAGGAACAATGGCATCGCATTCGACGATGAACTCGGAGCCTTTGATTTCCACGGGACGACGACGACCACTCGCGTCCGGCTCACCCAGTTCCATGCGCGTGCATTCGATGCCGGTAACCTTTCCATCCTTGCCCACAACGCGTTTCGGGGCAACGAGGAATTTCATTTCAATTCCCTCTTCAATCGCCTCTTCGATTTCTTCCGGAGACGCGGGCATTTCCGCACGGGTACGACGATAGAGAATGAATACTTCTTTCGAGCCTGTTCTGACGGCTGTGCGAACAGCATCCATTGCGACGTTTCCGCCGCCGATAACGGCAACTTTATCGCCCAGGGAAACTTTTTCACCCAGATTGATTTTCATCAGATAATCAACGCCGTGAACCACGCCCTGCATATCTTCGCCGGGGATGTTGAGTTTGCTGCTCTTCATCGTACCGCAACCGATGAAAACAGCACTGTAATCAGACTTTAATTTATCAAAGGAAATATCTTTTCCGACTCTCTTATTGAGGTGAATTTTCACGCCAAGATCTTCGATGACCTTGATTTCCGCCTTCAAAACATTCTTGGGCAGGCGGTATTCGGGAATGCCCACAGCCAGCCAACCACCTGCTACGGGTAGGGCTTCAAAAACATCAACATCGTATCCTTCAATTGCCAGATAATAAGCGCAGGTCAAACCGGAAGGACCAGCGCCGACAACGGCGACTTTTTTGCCTTTGCTTTCTTTCTTTTCAGGAATATAGCGGGTGTCGCTGTTCAAATCCAGATCAGCAACAAATTGTTTGAGGTGCATGATATCAATGGGATCATCCACTTTACCACGCATACAAGCCGTCTCGCAGGGATGGTTGCAGACGCGACCGCAAACGATGGGGAAAGGATTATCCTGTTTGATGAGTTTGAGCGCTTCCTTGAATTTTCCTTCAGCAATCAGCGCCACATAGCCCTGAACGCTGATGTGCGTGGGACAATGCGCTTTACAGGGGGAAGTCCCCAGTTTGTCAATCGCAAAGCCGCTGGGAATGGCCTGAGGGAAGTGCCGGTAAATCGCTTTTCTTTCACTTAAGTTACCGTTGAATCCAGCCTTTACAGAAACAGGACAGACATTGGCACAATCGCCGCATCCGGTACATTTGTCTAGATTAACAAAACGCGGAGCGCTCGTTAATTTAACTTTGAATTTTCCGGGTTCACCTTTTACCGAATCAACTGTCCGCCGGGTTTTGATTTCTACGTTAGGATGACGCCCTACTTCAACCAGTTTCGGCGACAATATACAGGCGGAACAGTCATTTGTGGGAAAAGTTTTGTCAAGTTGCGCCATGACGCCGCCGATGCTTATCCCGTTTTCGACCAGATATACTTTCATTCCGGAATTGGCTAAATCGAGAGACGCCTGAATGCCGGCGATTCCCGAACCAACTACCATTACCGCACCAACTTTTTCGTTATCTTTTATCACCTGATTACACCTCGTTATTCTAGATGAAAGAACCTTAAAAATGATATTCTAACAAGCACTGGTCGGCTAACATAATTTGCTTGTCCTGTCAAGAGTATTAGCCTTATTTATTTATTTTTTTGCGCTAACTTATTGATATAATAAAACTAAAAAAATGACTGCCGTTCAGTGACCGGCATTCATAGACGGCTCAATAAATCTCATTTTTAGTCATCTTAATCTTTTCCTAAAAACCACATTTGATTTTAAATCACGGGTATGAAACCACAAAGCAAGTTACGGGGGTATCATACCCTCCGCTTTGCGGGATTGTTCAACTTACCAATT
>AWGX01000598.1 GCA_000495415.1 Smithella sp. ME-1
AAGCCATTAACATTCCCTGTCCGGAAAAGCCACCCCCTTGCAGCTGCTGGTTACGCATTTTGGCCAATATGTCCTGATCATCACCCATTGTTCCGCCATAGTACCAGTTCAAATATATCAGTCCGCTTGTCACCTTTAATATTCCTGGATTAACTATTTCTTTGATTAAAGCCGCCCAACCGACCCCTTCCGGAGCTAGTGTACCTAACTTGACTACATACAGAAAATCACCGTTTGGTTTAACTTTTTTTAAGTTCTGTACACCGGGTATAT
>AWGX01000599.1 GCA_000495415.1 Smithella sp. ME-1
CCGGGCTTTCGCCTTCGGTCGAAATAACAATTTTATCATTGTGTAAAGATTCCGTCAGGTCACTTTTCAATTCGCGCATAATCAAAACATTAAATATCAGGGTAAATCTTTTCCCTTTGTGGCCATCATAAATCCCGCGTGTTTTACACTCTTGATGGACTTTAACTTCTGGTAGAGTACTTCAATTTCTTTCGACTTGCCTTTGGTTACGATAATTTCAAAACAATTATGATGGTCCAGATGAATATGCTGCGTCGAAAGGATACAATCATGATGATCATGTTGAACATCCAGAACTTTGTTCACCAGTTCTCTGGTATGGTGATCATAAACCAGTGTTATCGCGCCGGTCACTTCTTTATTTTCCGTCCATTCCTTCTTGATCAGTTCCTCGCGAATCATATCTCGTAAAGCTTCGGAGCGGTTGGTGTATTTATTTTTTTTGATATGATTGTCAAATTTTACCAAAAGATCTTCTTCTAAAGATACACCGAAACGAACAAGATTAGACATAAAAGTTTCTCCTTTTAATGAAGCCCTATTTATAAATACATAAATAGTTATGATACATAGAAGTCAAGAGATTTTTGTTGACATAAAATAATATACTTAATGGCATCGGGCAAACATACGGTGTTTTATCGTTTGTTGGTAAATAAAAGTATGAGATTTATTAGATCAGATCAAAGAGACATCCAGCGTTGCCGATGAAACAACAAAGCAACGCTCATTATTGGAATCGGTGTCGGCAGGAATGACAAAAAATCCCTGCCTGTCCTTTTGATATCCGTTTGTTGTGCCAACCATTAGTTCCCCGTCTTTAAAAAGAACCTTGATTTTACGTCCTGCGATTGGTTTGGAAGGATCAAATTCTTTTTTCTCATGATAATCCGGATTCCCAAAATAATCCTTAACAAAAAACAACCCCTTCAATCCTTCAATGATTAATTCCAAGGGCTTACTGTCCGGCGGATCAGTCATAAGAATGAGATGGAAAGTATTTTTATTGGGGAAAAAATCGTTGGTAACACCTTTGAATAGTTTTCCGTCTTCGTAATGAGCTACTGTTTTGTTTTGAACCATTGTTTTCCTCCTGTCCATAAAAGTGATAACAAGGCTCTAATTGTTACTTCAAATAAAGCCTCTGCCTGATTTGATTGGAAATCAAATACCACTTTTGCACGCCATTTTCGATTCGGTAATAATGAATAATATACGCAAGCGATAAGGTTAGGAGAAGTACTAAAAGAATAACAGACGGCGTAGAAAATTCGATAACAGTGAATCCGAAAGAAAGCAAGGTAAAAAGACAAACAAAGAGCATAACAATGAGATGTATCAGTCTTTCGTGTTGAATCCATTGAATCTGCTTGTCATGATAGGCAAGAAGTTCCCTTAATTTTTCCTCATCCGGTTTTTCGTCCAGTATCTCGTTTATATAAATTTCATGCTTTTTCATGTAATCAATCATCAATGTCCATCCATATTAACTTTTTGCTGTAATTTTAACACATTTCATTGAGAAATATAGATTCTTTTTGCAATTACGAATTATAAAAAGGCCCATTTACTTTTCCAACTTTACGTGGGATATTTATCATTGACACAAAAGTTCTAATTTCTTATCCTTCACCTGACTTTAAGAATAAGGAGCTTATTTTGACAAAACTGAAATTGCTCATCGGACAATGGCTGGCTCAAACTACCAGAAAATTACGCAATAATTTTTATATTTATCTGGGTGTTTTGCTTACGCTGTTTGTTTTAATTGATGCCGGCATTTTTCATGTCGGTGAAAACATGCGCCAAAAAGCTTTCGATTTAATGGTACGCAGCCGCCTGATTATGCCCAAACCGGACAAGGACATCGTTATCGTGGATATTAATGAGGCCTCTCTGGCAGCAATGGCGAAAGATTTTGGACGCTATCCTTGGCCGCGTCAGGTCTTTGGAGAATTTCTGGAAAATATTGAAGCACAAAATCCGAAAGCGATTATATTTGATATCCTGTTTAGCGATGCCGATGTGGCTAATCCTGACAGTGATGCCTATTTCGATAATGCCATTGTCGCGACAAACAACACGTTCTTCCCTTTTATCCGACTGTCGGAAGACCAGGATAGACTGAGCAATGTTACGCCATCGATGATTCCCGGTGTAAAGGAAATGATTCCGGATAAAGCAGACAAAAAAGCGACCATGTCGGTTATATTACCGTACTTTCCCGCAGCGATTAATTCCGGTCGTCTTGGTTTCAATAACATTTATCCTGATAAAGACGGTATAGTGCGTGAGTATAATTTATATAGAAATGACTATGGTTGGAAAGTTCCATCGCTGCCTTTTTCTGTAGGCATCATGCTGGGCTATAATTTACCGGACAAACAAAATTTTCTTCTTAACTGGCGCGGCAAACCCTTTACTTATCACTATGTCACTTTCAGCGACGTGATGCTGGATTTGAGCAGCAAAGAAAAGAAAAGACCGCAAAACGAATTTACCGGAAAAACAGTGATCATCGGCTCTACTGCTCCCAGCCTGTTTGATCTTAAAGCAACACCGATGGCCAAAATTTATCCGGGCGTTGAAGTTCTGGCCACGGCCATTGATAATGTAAAACATGGAGATTATTTGCGCGTATGGCGCGGCGCTCTTTCCTATATATTATTCAGTCTTCTGCTTATCTGGTCTACGGCAGCGGCTTTTTACAAACAGGTTGATCGTGATAAGTTAAACAAAATTTTCAGCAGCAGTCAGATAGGTTTGCTGATAATTTCCTACGTCATTATCAACGTAACCAATACTTATCTGGACCTCAGCGGACCGATTATCTGGGCTGTTGCGTATTTCAGTATTGCCAAGGTTTACGCGCTGGCAAATGATCTTGCCCTGCAGCGCTGGCTGGCTTTTGGTGTCAAGATGAGTGAAGGAGGTTCAAAAGCACTTATCATGCCCATTTTGGTAGAAAGCAAAGAACCTTTGGGCGATGCTCTTTTGAAAAAGCTTAAGCGAAGGATCGAACTTTCCTGCAAGACTCCCAACACGGTTGATGTGCTGAAAGGTTCACAAAGCGGTATATGGGGATTGTTCGGCGATATGGCAGTCGTCTGCTGGACTTATGCCGATAAGCAGGAAGAGTACGAAAAACAGGCAAAAAATGATGCCGATCAACTTGCTTCACAAATGTCTTTAATATTGATAGACATCGGTTTGCCCGGAAACACAAAAATCCGTTACACAAAACATGAAGGAGGATTGGCTCATGGAATTCCTCTGGCCAATCAATGGCGAAGTCTGTTTGCTCAGGCCGTTATAAAACTGGAACATATGGGACGGGAAGAATAGATGTAGTTTTTTTCGGAATAATAAACACCCAAAAGGAGTAATTATGAAAAAGTATAAAATTCTGTTGTTGATTTTGACAGCAATTTTATTGCTGCCTTTGTTATCACTGGCGGCGGAAACAGGCAGTGCTTTAAAGGCGGATGTCATCCGGAAGCAACCGTATTCCGATGCTAAAAAAACAGGTGACATAAAACGTGGCGAACAATTGAAAATTCTTGGCAAGAAAGGCGCTTGGCTGAATATCAAAACAGCAAAATTCAGCGGGTGGGTACGCTTATTATCTGTAAAACGCGGCACCAGCACCGGGGGTAATCAGATAAAAGGAGTACTGGACGTAGCCAGTGGAAGGGCAGGAACAGGTAAGGTGGTTGCCACAACCGGCGTGCGGGGTTTAAATGAGGAAGAGTTAAAAAACGCCAAATATAATGAGGCTGAAGTGAAAAAAATGGAAAGCTTTACAATAACTTCTCAGCAGGCCCAGCAGTTTGCTAAAAGCGGTGGTCTTAAAGCTATCAAATTTAATTATCTACCGGAATTATGATATAGAAGGAGAAAAATATGCGGGTAATATATTTAATTCTTATTTTCATATTTGCGAGCTTTCTGCCGCAGGCGCAGGCGCTTGATTTCGGTGAAGCATTGAAGGATGTAGTCAAGGAAACTGCCCAAGGTGTAACATCTTCAACTAACGCTACCGGCAGTGAAAGTAAAAAAGTATTTAACTGGAAAAGTCCATCTCCGCAGGAAGAAATTCAAATAGGGCGGGAAATTACCGGCAATCTACTGGGTGCCGCTCCTCTGGTAAAAGATGAGGCTCTACAGAAATATGTCAATCAGGTTGGACGATGGGTGGCTAACCAGAGTGAACGTTCCGATTTACCATGGCATTTCGGTGTTATCGAAAGCGAGGATATTAATGCATTCGCTGCTCCCGGTGGATATGTTGTCATCACTAAAGGGCTATATCGTAAACTGGAAAATGAAGCGCAGCTTGCGGGAGTGCTTTCACATGAAATTGCCCATGTTGTCAGAAGTCATCACCTCAAGATTTTGCAGAAATCTCAACTGCTGGATTTAGGCGCTGGTTTACTTAGTAAACAAATCGGCAAGGATAGTCAGGTAATTCAAAAAGTAATCGGCAGTGGAGCGGAAATCTGCGCCCGAAGTTTGGATAAAAGCGCCGAATTTGAAGCCGACCGTATGGGTGTAACATTGACTACAAGGGCTGGCTATGAGCCTTATGGATTGCCTGAGGTATTGCAGGCAATCGGCCAAACAGGCAAAAATGAAAGCAGTGTCGCGCTGCTTTTTAAAACACATCCGCATCCAGATGACAGATTGTTGAAACTGGATGAATCAATCGGCAACCGGTTGGATAGTATTAAAGGCGGAAAAACTTTGAAAAACAGGATTTATAAACTTAAAAATTAAATTAAACTTTTTTACAAAATAAGAAAAACCGGTTTTGATTTTTAAAAACCGGTTTTTCTTGTGTCTATATTTTGTTAAGTGTTTTTCTTATTATTATAATTTTGTCTTCTTTAGTTATTATGGTCTTCCATGTCCGGGATGAGGTCCGGCGCCAGGTCCGCCTTTCGGCCCTGGAGGATTGACCATTCTCTTTTTTTCTCTTGGCGGTAATCCTTTAACACCCCAGGAATGCTTCCTTTCCCAATACCTGTCTCTTTCCCAGCCTCGCCAGTTGCGCCGAAGGTCCTGATGAGGTACGCGTCGATGATGCCATTCATATCCTCTCCACCGGTGATCACGATAATCATTTCTCCATCCCGGGGGAATATGCTTGTGAAAAGGCGGAGCGTACCTGTAATAACCCCAACCCCTGTCGTAGTAACGGGAACGGTACCAGCGACCTTCCCAGGGACGCCACCACCAGCCGTTATAGAAAAATATATCTGCATCCACATCGGGTACGGCATAGACATTTGTTTCCGGTATTACTACCACTTCAGGCGGTGCCGGAAAAACAATCGGAGGGGGCAGGGGGATATTGACATGCACGCTTACCCCGGCCATTGCCGAAACAGGGGCGAAAATTACCAATGACAAGAACAATATTTTCAAAATTAATTTCTTCATCAGATAACCTCCTTTGTTAGTGAAACTCCAATTCCGAAAG
>AWGX01000600.1 GCA_000495415.1 Smithella sp. ME-1
TCCCCGCGAAATCTGTGCTAAACAAATTACTCATTAATTTTTCCTCCATCTGATTTTTAAGTGCCGGTCATAAGAAATTCAAGGGCGAAACGCAAAAGCTAACAACCGCAAGCTTTTTATACTTCACTTACGGTCAGGTTAACTTATGTCTTCCGCCCTTAAATAATTTTTTTACTTTCTCAGACCCAGCCGTTTAATTATGCTTCTATATCTTTCTATATCATTTTCTTTAATATAATTGAGAAGCCTTCTTCTCTGCCCAACCAGTTTGAGCAGCCCCCGGCGCGAATGATGATCCTTCTTATGCCCCTTAAAATGTTCTGTTAAATATTCTATTCTGGCACTTAAAAGAGCAATCTGGACTTCAGGGGACCCCGTATCCTTTTCATGAAGCCGATAATCTGAAATTACTGTTTTTCTTTTATCCGAAGTTAACACGCTTTTTCCTCCTTTATAATTAAATCCTTTTTTTATCTTTAATTTATGTTTACTCGCTAATATTATTAAACACGCGGACGATTCTGGCCGCCTGTCTTTTCCCATCATATTCAGAAAATTTGTTTACGGAAGCCACCATCTCTGCAACAGCCAACAGGTATCCGCTATTATTAATAAATTTTACCATATCTCCGGCCTTCAGAAAAGGAAGATCATGTTCCTTCATCATTTCCACGGAAGGTTGCCATCCGTTGCGCAATTTTTCCGCAGAATGATCTTCCAGTTCTATTGTGGTCAACAAAGGTAATAATTCTGCCATTGGCAATATTCTATTTGAAAGCTCATTTTTTTTATCATCACCTTCATGATTGTTCAAGGAAACAGCCATTCCTTCTGTAAAAACACCACTACGCAAACGACGAAGATTATACAAACACGCTCCACATCCGAGTAAATCACCAACATCGGAGCAAAGCGTCCTTATATATGTTCCTTTGGAACAGACAACCCGAAAAGTAACACACGGCAAAGAAATGTCTTCAATAACAATACTGTGAATGGTTACTTCGCGTGGCTCAACTTTAATAGAAATACCTTTTCTTGTCCATTTATATAATGGTTTGCCGTAATACTTAACTGCGGAATAGGCAGGAGGAATCTGCTCTATTGTTCCTACCATCTGCATCATTACTTTCCTTATTTTATCGTCGGTTACAGCGATATTATCGGATTGGTCAATAATTTTACCTTCGATATCCAAGGTATCTGTCTTAACACCCAGCAGCATTGTAGCCAGATATTCTTTGTTTTCATCAATTAAGAAACCGGTCAGCTTCGTAGCTTCATTCAAACATACGGGAAGTACTCCTGTAGCCATCGGATCAAGCGTTCCGGTATGGCCGGCTTTTTTGACACCCAGGATTTTCTTTACTTCACGGACAACGTCATGCGAAGTTTTGCCGGCCGGTTTATCAATAATTATCACTCCATCCAGCATAAAAATTAAACTTCCTTTATCGCTTCAATAACCTTCAACTTAATTGATTCAATATCACCCTTGATCCAGCAGGCCGAGGCGTGAATGTGACCGCCACCACCAAACTTTTTGGCTACTTTTTCCACATTGACATCCGCTTTAGAACGTAAGCTTAGTTTATAATTATTATCCCCTCGTTGAGTGTAAAGAATAGAAACCTCAACACCTCTTACCGTACGGGGAATATCAACGAATCCCTCCGTTAGTTCCCATGATGCGCCCGTTTCGTGCAGGGCTTTCTGCGTTACAACCAGAGACCCCACTTTATTTTTCAAATCCAGAGATAAGGTTTCCAATGCCTTTGCCAGCAATTTCAATCTGGCAGGAGAATCACTTTCGTAAATGTTTTCTGAAATCCATTGCGGATTGGCACCGTTTGCCACCAGGTTTTCTGCAGCCCGGAATGTTTCCTTTGTAGTGCTTGAATAACGGAAATTACCTGTATCCGTAATTATCGCTGCATACAAATTAGTTGAAATGTCCTTTGACATCTTAATTTTCATTGCCATCATAAGACGAAACAGCAGTTCGCCTGTTGAACTGGCTCCAGTATCCAAAAGTTTCAGAGCGCAAAACCCGTTATTGGAAACATGGTGATCAATATTTATCAGATTTTTAATTTTCCCGATCTTTTCCGCTTCGTCTCCGACTCTTGTCAAATCGCTGCAATCAAGAACAATACCGACATCATATTGTTCAACATTGTTTATATTATGAACTATATCCTGTGCTGCCGGCAAAAACCGATAACGTTCAGGCGTGCGATCCTGATTATAGATAACAGCTGTTTTCCCCATCTCTTTCAACATCAGGTAAAGGGCCAGTTCCGAACCTACAGCGTCTCCATCTAATCTTACATGAGCTGTAATTAGAAAATTTTGCCCTTTGTTTATAGCCGCAATTATTTCATTAATCATTTTTTTCTTCCTGTTTGGCTATTTGAGCCAACAATTTCTCAATGCGATTGCCATATCCAAAAGACTGGTCATGAACAAATGTAAGTTCCGGCACATAACGCAATTGAATTCTTTTTCCCAACTCACGACGTATAAAACCAGCTGCCTGAGTCAAACCGGTCTTTATCTCGGGAGAACATTCGTCTTTTCCCATTTCGACAAAATAAATCCTGGCATTTCGCAGATCATCTGCCACCTTCACCGCTGTAATGGTAACTGAATGTAAACGGGGATCCTTTACTTCTCTTGTAACAATATTCGATATCTCCGCTCTGATCAATTCGGCCACTCTGTCCGCTCTTTTAAATTTCATCGTATTTACTTATTTTTTCATCAGCTGCTTCCAGAAAATCGGAAACAACCATAATTTCTATCCTGCTGTCCAGCATTTCCGCTGCATGCAGATTATCAATAAATCTCAGTATATGATCAATCTTTCCGTTAATATATCTGGATTCATTGCCGACAACCGCGAAACCTATTTCGGCCATTTTATAATTATCAAGATTGCCTATTTCCGCGATTGATATATTAAATTCGTTTTGCGTCCGTTTTAAAATTTTGTTCAAAACGCTTCTTTTTTCTTTTAAAGAGCCGCTTTCGTGGATTCGCAGATTTATGATTCCGTAGCCAATAACCATAAAGCTTTCTCTTGAAATCACACAACCATGGGAAATTCAGAACGGCCTGATGCTGGTTTGCAGATGAACGTATTTCAACACTCTACTCTAATTTCTTTTCCAGTTTCTCCGTTATGTAAGACTCAATTACATCACCAAGGTGAATATCGTTAAATCCTTCAATGCCGATTCCGCATTCAATGCCAGCCATTACCTCCCTGGCATCATCCTTGAATCTTTTCAAAGACATAATTTTGCCATCGAAAACCACAACACTGTCACGAACAAGTTTCAGGTTACCAGAACGTACAATTTTTCCATCGGTGACAAGACATCCGGCAATAGTACCGACTTTAGGAACCTTGAAGAGTTCGCGAACTTCCGCGCGTCCCTGAACGATTTCCTTATATTCCGGTTCCAGCAGTCCTTCCATTGCTGCCTTGACATCCGCTATGACATTATAAATAATATCATAGAGTTTGATTTCTATGCCTTCCTGCTGGGCGATTTCGACCACCCGCGCGTCCGGTCTCACGTTGAATCCGATAATAATTGCTCCGGAAGCGGAAGCAAGCATGACATCCGTTTCGCTGATTGCGCCGGTGGAACTATGTATAATTTTTAGTTTTATATCATCTGTCGAAAGTTTATTAAGAGCATCGGAAATTGCCCCTATTGACCCTTGTACATCCGCTTTGATAATGACATTACAATCTTTTACACCCTCTTTTATTCTTTGATACAGCTGATCTAAAGTAATTTTAGATAAACTGGATATCTCTTTTTCTCTTACTTTCCTTAACCAATAATCGGCAATGCTGCGCGCTTTCTTTTCATCTTCTACGCAGAAAAATTCCCCACCGGTTTGAGGAACACTGGAAAATCCGATTACTTCCACCGGCATGGACGGTCCGGCCTCTTTGATACGCCTGCCTTGATCATTAATCATGGCCCGTACGCGGCCAAATTCAGTTTTAGAGACAAAGGAATCGCCTTCTTTTAGAGTACCTTCCTGAATTAGAACAGTCGCTACA
>AWGX01000601.1 GCA_000495415.1 Smithella sp. ME-1
CACAATGGAAGCACCTGTGGCCACGATAACATCAATCATGTTGTTTTTCACCAGATCAACGTAGAGCTGCATACAACCGGCTGCGGAAGTGGAACCAGCAAGAGTCAGTATGATAACGCATTTCTTTTCTCTAAGCATGCGGTCGTAAATATCCGCGGCGTTAGCCAGGTCACGGGCGGAAAAGGACATTTTTCCCATTGCGTTGATAATGTCCATTGCGTTGATTTTTTTAATGTCAATATGTTCAACTTTTTTGCTCAGTATATCTTTCTTTTTCATTAAATCCTGACTCCCTTAAATTTAGTTAATTCATGAGGGGATATTTCTAAATCATAGACGTCTAAAAGTCAACACATAGCAGCTAAATTTAATATCATCATTTTCAATTAGTGAATAAAATGTATACATTGAGACGGGGCCATTTTTATCAATATAAATGTCCGTTCATGTCATTGACT
>AWGX01000602.1 GCA_000495415.1 Smithella sp. ME-1
GTATATTGCATGTCGTCGTAAATAATGAACTCGTCAACATTTGCGATCAAATCAAAATATCCCTTCCACGGTATGTAGTTAGATTGAAGGATGGCAACTTTTTTCATCGCTCAAAAAAATCTCACTTTATAGATTTGCTGCTTATATCTTTGTTAATATCTGAGAGAAATACGTGAAACAAGACCGAACCAATTTAATCCTCCTTATTCAGTAATCCCACAATATAACGTATGAGACTTTGCGGTCGTCCTATGCTTTTAAAGTGTATGCGTGCCAAATATTCGCCGATTATTCCCAAAGTAAACAGTTGTGCTCCCGAAAAGATGGCGATGAAAGAAGCAAGGAAAACAAATCCGGAAACGGTTGACCTTTGTATAAAATATTCACTTGTAGCATATACCAGTACACCGAGACCGAAAATGATAAAAACAAATCCTATTATGCTAGCCAATTGCAGAGGCAAAGAACTGAAGCCAGTTATCATGTTCAGAGAGTGAGTAACAAGCTTACAAAATGTGTACTTAGAGACACCGGTCTGACGGGCATCGTGACGCACATTTATTGCTGCAAATTTTGTAGTTCCCCAAGTCAACAATACATCAATTGATACGTAGGGGCTCTTATAAGTATCAAAAGCTTTGCGTACATCTCTTCGGAAAGCTCGAAATGCACTTGCCCTTCCAGCTATTTCTGCCCCCATTGATTTCTGGAGTGCAAGTTTTGTTATCTGTGAAGCTCTATTTCGCCAAAATCCATGTTGTTCCTTTATTGGTGTGCCGTACACAACATCGTACCCTTCTGATAGTTTCACCATCAATTTAGGGATTTCTTCTGGGGGATGCTGTAAATCGTCGTCAATAGTGATAATTATTTCATTTCGGGCTATTCGAATACCACAGAGTAGAGCGTTATGTTGCCCATAATTGCGCATCAGATCTACGCCAATTACCCATGGGTGCAGGTCAGACAGTTCATTAATTCGTTTCCAGCTATTGTCTTTGCTGCCGTCATTAACAAAAATTAGTTCGTATTTTGACGTAAGAGACATTAAAACAGGTTCAATTCGTCGGATCAATATCGCCAAAGAATCTTCGCTATTATAGACCGGTATAACTACTGATATGCTATTGGAGAACATAGCCATCGTCTATAACTCCTTTTCAGCAAGAGTTAAATCGAATAAAAAAAATCAAGCATAGAGGAAGCAGGTAAATCCACGAAATGGCGATTTGTTCATTACACCTAATTTCAGACCAAGTGTAAAAATTTTTGCACAACTAACCATTAAAATCAATTTTTTTTATCCTTAATATTTAGCGTTATAAACTCTAGTTATTCAAAACTCACGCAATCTTTACAAATCCGTTTTTCTTGGTCACAAAATAAATGAGTAATTGGCATAAACAAAATCGTTAAAAGTATTTGCATAACTAATCATAGATTTCAACGTTTTTTCTGCTATTGCCGGACAGGAGTCAGGAATTAATATTTGAAAATTTTTTTTTAAATCATCTGAAGGCAAGAGAATATAGGTTAATTGCGCCGCTGAATTTAAATGATCTTAATAGGGGAGTATTTTATATTCCTTGACACTCAAAATCATACTACTTATACTTCAAAACCTTGAAACCATGATTTTATCGAAAAAATAAGAAGCGAAGATAAAACAGAACTCCTTTTATAATAACGGAAAAGTTTAAAGTATTCACTGTCAGGTTACTTTTATTCAGATTATATGAAAATAGCTTTTGCCTCTATTGCGTATGAGTCTCTGGCAATATCAATATTGTCGGCCATTGCCAAAAGAGACGGACATACAGTAAAATTATTACATACCCCTACGTTATTTAAAGACGGTCTAACCAGAGAATTCAAAAGGTTGGCAAGACTTTTCAATAACGATAAAGAACTGTTTGAACAAATTAAGGCGTATCAACCAGATTTAATAGCGTTTTCCGTAGTAGCGTTTGATTATCAGAGAGCGCTTTACTATGC
>AWGX01000603.1 GCA_000495415.1 Smithella sp. ME-1
AAAAAAAAGGGACTTCTATATCAATACCATCTTTATCTCTGGAGTAAGAAAGATATGGAAGTAGAAATCCAGACTGACGTTTGGTTTTTGCGGGAAAAGGAAGAAACGGAGAATAAAATATCGGTAACCCCTTCGCGAGAAACCGGGCATCTTTTACTATACCATACCCTTCAATTGTCACATTCATTTTACTTCCGGCGATTTCCCAATCCGGATTATCGCCATCACAAGTTGTCGCTGAAGGTTTCTTGATAACATACGTATTTTCACCGCTCTTCTCTATTTCATCACCCTTCACATGAAAATTATTTCTCGCGTAAAAAGCCCTGGCCTTATAAGCAACACCTGTTTTATCTTCTATATTGAAAACAATTTTATCGCCCTGCAAGGTGTCCTCTCCCATTTTTAGAAGTGCGCTACCATGGGCAGTGGCAACTCTATTTTTGTTGTCCAGTTCAACATCATCTGCATAAAGAGACGCACCGCTATAAAATATGCTTACTTTGCCCCTGGCATGGTAAACATCACGAACATTGTCGTAATCCATGCTGTCCGCTTCAATATTAGCAGAGCTGCCGTTCTTTGCGGCTTCAGCAGCAGAAGTTTCCTGAACAGGAATACTATCATCTTTACCACCTGTTTCTACATCTTCGGCATCAGGAGCATTTTCGCTATAAATCAAGACTAGTTTGCCTTTAGCATTATGTACCGCGTGAATTTTTTCTTTAACCGCGTCTAATTTAATACTCACCAAATCTTCATTATTTGTGGCTAAGGCAGCAAAAGCCGAGAGGGATGAAATAAAGAACATTATTACTATCAGAAAGGCAATAAATGAATTGACCTTCAATATATCGAACGCGACAAAAAATATATTGTTGTTTTTTTTAGATTTGCGTTTTCCACACCCGATGGACATCATCGTTTTACCTTTGCTCGATAAACCTGCTTTTTCTTTACCGATTTTGTATTATCATATAAGGTAATTTTAGGAAATGACTCTTTTATTTCGCCAACTAAATAGAAAGAACCTGTAGCACAAATCAAATCATGCCTTTTAGCCATCACCAGTGCTTGCTCAATTGCCTCTTTTACATTTCTGGTAACAATTGCGGAATAGTCTCTTTTTCTCACTGCTTCCACAATATCATCTGCAGACAAAGACCGTTTGGTTTTTAGTTGTGTTAATATTATAACAGGAGCAAGAGAAATTATTTTCTGCAACATTTGATGATAGTTCTTATCTGCAAGAGCGCCAAAGATAATAATTAAACGGCGATAAGAAAAATAACTTTTCAGAGACCGGCATAAAACGTTGATGCCTGCCGGGTTATGAGCTCCGTCAAGAAGAAAAAGAGGTTTATCTTGCAGAATTTCGAGTCTGCCTTCCCAATGTGTATTTTTCAATCCCGCATAAATTGCCGCATCATCAATACCAAAACCTTTTTTTTCGATACATTCGATCGTTGCTAAAGCTAAAGCGGCATTAGATAACTGATGTTCACCGCGCAGAGAAATTGATATTTTTTTTAAATTACGATCCAGTCCCAGATAAGTAAAACAACCATCTTTTTGCTTTTTGATTTTTACATCGTCGCCCAGACAGTACAACTGTGACTGTCGTTTCCGGCACACATTTTTCAATACTTGTAAAACTTCTTTTTGTTTCGCCGCTGTAATACAAATCCCCTTTTGCTTGATGATTCCTGCTTTTTCGCCGGTTATTGATTCAAGCGTATTGCCCAGATAATCCATATGATCGAAATCAATATTGGTGATTACTGAAACTAATGGTTTACAAACATTTGTAGCATCAAGCCTTCCGCCCAAACCGACTTCCAGAACAGCAATATCTATTTTACAGTGTTGAAAATAAATCAAAGCTGCGGCGGTTAAAAACTCAAAGTATGTTACAGGTTGCTTCGTCTTATCTTTTACATAACTGATTATACGGTTAAATTCCTTTTGAGGAATTTTTTTCCCGTTGACGATAATTCTTTCGCGAACATCAACCAGATGCGGAGAGGTATACAGGCCAACTTTATAACCGGCACTGCACAAGATAGAAGCAGTCATTGCCGCAGTTGATCCTTTGCCATTGGTCCCGGCAATCAATATTGTTTTATATGATTTTTGTGGATTTCCCAGCCTTGACAGCAGCCCGGTAATCGCCGCAAGTCCAAAATGCATCTTATCAACATTTAAACCGGCAAGATATGCAGAGGTATTAAATCTATTCATTTGTCTTAATGGTGTTTAAATACGGATTATTTGACCATCTTTAATAATGTTAATTTTTCTATCTTTTATTACCGACACTTCTTTACGTATAACTTCATGATAGCTTGGTTTCATGTGATAGAGGTAAATATCCGGTTTTTTGCCTTTCAATTTTTTTAGTTCCACCTGCAAATAAGATGGAGTGAGGTGCCCTGTTATATTCGCAACATCTTTCATGGAATCCGGCAAAGAAGTTTCAATAAAAACAGCATTGAGATTTTTAATCTTCTTTGCCACCTGCCAGGTCTTCTCGGTAGGTCCGGTGTCACCAAGAAAAATTACTGTCTTGTTTTTACTTTCAATCAAGTATCCGACAGTTTCCACAACGTGATGAACATTAACCGCACTGATCCGGAATTCACCGATTGTCTGCTTTCTGCCTGGCTTGATGATCTGAAATTTTATAAGCGGCGTCTTTGTGCTTGGTATCCTGGAAAAATCCGGCCAGATAACATTATTAAACAGGTGCCGGTGAATTGCTCCAATTATGCCTTTTGTGCTGACAATAACTAACGGACTTCCCTTGCGTTGGCGATAAATATTATCGGCAAGGAACATGAGATCACGCACGTGATCCAGATGAGAGTGGGTAATCAGAATATAATCTATTTTCAGCTGTTCTTTAAGGCTTAAAACCGTGGTAACTGTTCCGGCATCGACTAAAACGTTTTGTCCGATAAGAAAACTTGTTGTATTATAATCAGGAAGCTGAGAACCGTGACAACCAAGGACTCTTATCCTCATTTCGTCCTCCTCATAATTGGGTATATTCCATCGCACTGCCAACAAAAACAGCATACATGACTCAGGATTGATGACATTAACTAGCATACCTTACCTAAGCAGGCAATGAATTAATAAGGTTGGAGCATAATACAAATAATTTTAATCGTTGTCTTGTCTGATATCTTGAAGAATTTAATGTATTATAGGATTAATGTTAATTTTTACTTTCTGATTTTTCATCACTGGGGCTGTATTTAACGGCAAGGCTTCTAATTACTCCCAAGCTCAACAGAAGAAATCCAAAAGCCATAATCACTTCATAAGATATAGTTTGTTCACCGTATAGCTTTACAATTAACTCGCGAATAACGAAAATTATAGCGGGATCAATCATCGTATTCAGGCGAAACCGGTGCGTCTCAAAATACACAACAAAACTTCTAAATAGTTCAATAATAACCAAGAATGTTAAAATATTGACTACAATAACATTGAATGACTGGCCGATTGATTTTGTGAAGAGAAACTCTTTAATTTCCCAAATTGTATTGAAGAGGCCGACAACCAGAACAACAATGATAAATACCGTAAGTATAATGACAATACTCTTAATCGCCAGATTAAAAACTGAATTCATTGTTGGGATTTTCATATTTTATATTCTTCTTTATGCGCGCATAAAAGACATGAGGAGGGATTTCGGGGAAAACTAATATAGACACCGCCGTAAGACTTCTTATCCGCCATTGACGGATAAGAAGTCTTGAAGAGGCGGCAAGAATTAGGAATGCAGCATCACTTGATACTGATTTTTCCCTTTAAAAAGTCAGAGTAAGTTTGTTGATGACAATAAAATCATCGTTAATTTCTGTTCCCGGTGAATCATAACCTTT
>AWGX01000604.1 GCA_000495415.1 Smithella sp. ME-1
ATTATTATTTTTGCAGCAAACAATGCAGCGATAAATATGAATTAGAAAAAAATAATTGAATACAACAGGAGAAATTATGAAATTTTTTATCGATACCGCTAACGTAGAGGAAATAAAAGAGGGGATTGCTTTGGGAATGGTGGATGGCGTCACCACCAATCCGTCACTAATTGCCAAAGAAAAGAAAGATTTTGATTCTGTTGTCAAAGATATATTGAAAGTTGTGAAAGGACCGGTAAGCCTGGAAGTTGTAAGTCAGGAAGCAAACGCCATGTTTGCTGAAGGTAAAAAGCTGGCACGTTTGGGGAGTAATGTTGTAATTAAGGTTCCTTTGTCGACCGAAGGATTGAAGGCAACAAGAATGTTTGCCGATGCCGGTATAAATGTAAATCAAACCTTGATATTTTCTCCTCTTCAGGCTTTAATGGCGGCAAAA
>AWGX01000605.1 GCA_000495415.1 Smithella sp. ME-1
CCTTCTACTTATTCAAGCCTGATGTATTTTACGGAAACCGACCCTTTTAGCGGCAAAAAAATATTTGTGGAAAAGAAAACGGATAAAAAACAAAGACAAAAAGATATCGTTATGAGAAAATCAATCAAATAAATTAATTTTTTACATCCGGAGCTTCCATTGGAAAGCTCACAGAAATAATCAAATTTGCATTAAATTTTTAAAATATCATAATAATATGAAACAAACCGCAATTTTTGTCGTCGGAATGCATAGAACAGGAACATCTGCTATT
>AWGX01000606.1 GCA_000495415.1 Smithella sp. ME-1
TCATGCAGGCGCCAATAGCCGAATTGACTTCGATAGGGAATGTGTGTTTGTATCTTTTACTTGGAAACCGCCGGGGAAACAAAAATGCTAAAAGCGAAGTATTTGTGGCAAGTGTAAGTATCCTGGGAAATGAAGCAATGGAGTTTTGTTTACTGCCGTCGGCATTCAACAGATGACCGCAAACAATGCCTGCCGCTTCATTTGTATTGCAAAAATCATATAATTTGTTTACCGCATCGTGACTCAATATGGCATCGGAATTTAATAAAAGAGCATATTTGCCTTTATCACCAAGAAAGCCTGATTATTTGCCGCCGCGAATCCTTTATTATTTATTATTCTGATGACAGAGGAAAATTCCTTCTACAGCATCTGCACAGAACCATCGGATGAAACATTATCAACTACAATGACCTCAAAAATCAGATTATTTATGGTTTTGTATATTGAGTTAAGACATTTTCTCAAAAGATCTCTTGTGTTCCGATTGACAATAATTACCGATATATCAATTATGTCGGGCGGCCTATTATCATAGCGCTTATTCATCGATCATTTACCACGCCGCGATTTTTTTTGTTTAGTTCACTCAATTTAGCGTACTTGAAAAATTTATTAACCGAATCAGTAACAGCCAGTGTCAGACCGGGCATGCCGTCCAGAATACCCAGACGGAAAAAATAATCCTGCACAAACGTAAAGAAAGCGCGCAGAAAAGCACCGCCTGTTGTGCAGTTTTTCCCTTCCTTAAAAGCAGTTTCGGCTCCCAGAGTCGAATATCTGTCAATCTTTTGTATTATCTTACTCAACCGGCTTTCAGTATAATGTTCGATAACCGTATCCAAAACACCGATATCTCCCTCCACTTCCACGGATTCGTGGACTACTGCGTTGCTCATCTTTCCCGCACCTTTGCGGAATAAGCGAATAATTCGGTCGGGCCACCAACCGGCATGCTTAATCCATCGGCCTTGAAAATAATTTTTCCGGGGAAAACTGAAGCCTGTTTCTTTCACATCAGGATTAGTGACAATTTTTTTTATAATATCTGCTGCGTCAGGAGGAATACGCTCATCAGCATCAAGAACCAAAATCCAGGGCAAACGACATTTTTCGATTGCCAGTTGTTTTTGAGGACCGAAACCTCGCCACTCTTCAGAATAAATTTCGCATCCAAAGTCAGCGGCTATTTTCAGTGTATTATCGGTACTTCCGGAATCAACAACAACAATCTGCCCGGCAAAAGATATACTCTGCAGGCAAGACAGAATATTATCTTCTTCATTCTTCGTTATTATA
>AWGX01000607.1 GCA_000495415.1 Smithella sp. ME-1
ATCTGCATGCGCTTCAATACACAAAAGACAGAATCCAGGGATCGTCCCTCATGGAATTTAAAAATCCCAATGCCCCCCGTGTTCCCATCATTCAGCACCCGGACGTCCGCAGGATGCTCCTGTCCATGAAATCAGCAATTGATTCCATGCGTGGCCTTATCTATTTCACTGCCTACTGTTTCGACATGGAGAAGGTGGCCAGGGACGAGGCAGAAAAAGACAAATGGCTCGGCATCGCCGAAGTTCTCACCCCCATTGTTAAGGCATACTGCTCCGATGTGGGCTTCAAGGTCACAGAAACAGCGATGCAGTGTTATGGCGG
>AWGX01000608.1 GCA_000495415.1 Smithella sp. ME-1
GGAAAGATATTAAATAAAAAAGTACAGGAGAAGAAATATTGTATGGAACATTGCCGACAACTTTAATTTTCTGCTGTCCGTCTTTGGCAATTGTACTAAAATCAAACTTCAGAACATCGCGGCAGTATATTTGCACATTATTGTATTTAAATAATTTATCTTTTAATACCTCAACCAATTTATCGTCCACTTCCACGGCGATAAGTTTTGCGGCACTCTGAGCTAAATCTTCCGTTAGGACGCCGATTCCCGATCCTATTTCCACAACAATATCATTCTTTGTCACCTGCGCTATCGCCGATATTTTTCTAATGACATTCTGATCTATGAGGAATGATTGCCCCAGTTTTTTGCGTGGATTAATAGCATAGCGATTGATTATTTCTTTAGGTGAACTCATGATAATTTGCCTGTAGAAAAAAGATAACTAATTTATATTACCCTAACGGCCAGCGGGATACGGCATTCAGATCAAGCAAATCTCTCCGGCCGTCTTTTAACATAATTTCGCCGATTGCCGCAATCATTGCCGCATTATCAGTGCATAATATCACGGGCGGAATAAACAAATCGATATTTCGCAAAGATGTTTCTTTCGCAAATTTTTCACGCAGCCTGCTGTTGGCAGCTACTCCGCCACATACAACGATACGGCTGATACTGTTATCTTTTGCCGCTTTTATCGTTTTTTCCATCAGAGCGTCCACTATCGCCTCCTGATAACTGGCCACTATGTCCGGTAATTCTTTACTGCTGAAACTTCGGCCTTGTTTTTTCAACATTGTTAACAAGGACGTTTTTAAACCGCTGAAACTCAGGTCGTTAGAATCCTTCATTGCACGAGGGAAAGCAACTTTATTTGGATTTCCATCTCTGGCTATCCTGTCTATTACAACACCACCGGGATAACCAAGATTAAGAAGATTCGCACCTTTATCGAAAGCTTCTCCGGCAGCATCATCACGAGTCTGACCAAGCAGTTGAAAACTATGATAATTATTTACCAGATAAATATTTGTATGTCCCCCGGAGACAACCAAGGCGACAAAAGGAAAAGACGGCGTATCTTCAGCAAGAAACGCCGCAACAATATGTCCCTCAATATGATTTACACCAACCAGTGGAATATTCAGAGCATAAGCAAGAGCTTTGGCTGTTGATAAACCTATTAAAAGAGAGCCGACTAAGCCCGGACCACGAGTAACAGCAATACCTTCTATTTCCTGAAGTGTAACGCCGGCATCATTCAGCGCCTGTTTTATTACAACATATACAGCCTCAATATGTTTGCGGGAAGCAATTTCAGGCACAACACCGCCATATTGAGAATGAAACTTTATTTGCGAGGCAATAACATTGGAATATATTTTACCATTGTTAATTACCGCTGCCGCTGTTTCATCACACGAAGATTCGATTCCAAGGACCCACATAATAAATCCTTTTCTTATTTTCTCTTTGCTAAAAAAGATAAACCTCTATATAAAAGCTATTGTAATTTGTAAACAAACTTTTACCGGCGTAGTTCAATTGGAGAACAAAATGGAATTTAGAACAGATTTTTTAATCATCGGCAGCGGTATTGCCGGTTTAAGTCTGGCAATCAAAGCTTCAACTCTCGGTAGTGTTGCTGTTGTCACAAAAAAAGAAAAATCAGAATCAAATACAAATTATGCTCAAGGCGGAATTGCCGCTGTTACGGATCAGGCAGACAGTTTTGAGGAGCATATTCAGGATACCTTAATCTGCGGAGGAGGCCTTTGTAAAAGAGACGTGGTCGAATTTATCGTCAAAGAAGGTCCCCCCAGAATTCAAGAACTTATCGAATGGGGTGTAACCTTTACGAAATCAGAAACAGACCAAAACGTTTACGACCTGGGACGTGAAGGAGGACATAGCCGCAGACGCGTATTACACGCCAAAGACCTCACCGGCCATGAAATTGAGCGAGCGCTTAACGAACAAGTTTCTCATTTAAAAAATGTTCAAATCTATGAAAACCACATCGGGATAGACTTGATAGTAAAAAAAGAAGGGGCAACTCAAGTCAATCGTTGTTTGGGTGCTTATGTTCTGGATATTGATAAAAGTGAAATCCATACTTATCGCGCAAAATATGTAATTTTATGCACAGGGGGCGCCGGAAAGGTTTATCTCATTACAACAAATCCTGATATTGCGACTGGTGACGGTCTGGCCATGGCTTACCGCGCAGGCGCTCAAATTGCAAACATGGAATTCATCCAGTTTCATCCCACATGCCTCTACCACCCCGCTGCTAAAGCTTTTCTAATCAGTGAAGCTATGCGTGGTGAAGGAGGAATCCTCAAATTAAAAAACGGATCAACTTTCATGGAAAAATATCATCCCATGAAAAGCCTGGCACCCCGTGATATCGTTGCCAAAGCCATTGATACAGAAATCAAACAATCGGGAGACGAATATGTACTTCTTGATATCTCCCACCGGGAACGTGATTTTATTATCAATCGCTTTCCCAACATATATGACAAATGTCTGGAATTTGGCATCGATATAACTTCCGACCCGATACCTATTGTTCCTGCCGCGCATTACATCTGCGGCGGCATTGCCGTTGATCATTACGGCAGGACATCTATTCCCCATCTTTTTGCCTGCGGTGAAGCGTCCTGCACCGGATTGCACGGTGCCAACCGTTTGGCCAGTAATTCCTTGCTGGAAGCTGTTGTTTACTCTCATCGAATCTATACGGATATTTTCCGGGAATATAATAATACAAAACAAAGCGATACTTTCATTGCTGCCTGGGATCCCAGCGGCACTACAGAAAGCGATGACAGCGTAGTTGTTACACACAACTGGGATGAAATCAGAAGATGCATGTGGAATTATGTGGGCATTGTCAGATCAAACAAACGATTGGAAAGAGCCAAACGAAGAATCGACCTCATTCAGAAAGAAATTGATGAATACTACTGGAATTTTAAAGTTACGAAAGATCTCATAGAATTACGTAATATTACAACCGTTGCCAAACTGATAGTAAAGAGCGCCCGTATACGAAAAGAAAGTCGCGGACTGCACTTTAACATAGATTACCCGGGAACAAGAGACGAATTCAATAAAGATACTATTATTGTGAAGGAATAATTCTCCGGAATCTACTTTTCATTTTTAAACACGCGGTCAAAAATAAAATCTAAAT
>AWGX01000609.1 GCA_000495415.1 Smithella sp. ME-1
TCTTTTTCCAGTTCTTCTTTATTGGCGTTAGGATCCATGGCTAATGACCACATTGCATTGATCTCATTATCCATGCAGAAGTAGCAGAAAAGGCACAGAAGGCGCAGACCTTCAGAAATTGATTTCTGTTTAAGGAGCATTCTGCGGACATCGGGATGCTTGATGATAGTTACTTGCGGCGCGTCTTCAACCTTCATAGCCATCATGATGACGTCCTGTCCCTGGCCTCTCTGTTTGGCATAATCAAGAGCATGCAGATAAGCGGCCATTGACAGAGAAGCTCCCATCATACCAACGCCCTGACGCTCTTCGTTCATCATTACGAACATGATCGGCATGCCCTGACGTTCTTCACCCATCAGATAACCGATGCATTTGTTGTCCGAACCGAAGTTCAGTGTACAGGTGGCGTTGCCGTGGATACCCATCTTGCTTTCAATGTTACCGCACTGCACATCGTTCGTTTCTCCGAGTTCGCCCTTCTCATTGAATCTGACTTTGGGAACCATGAAAATGGAAATTCCCTTTGTTCCTTTGGGATCGCCTTCGATTCTGGCCAGAACAGGATGAATAATGTTCGGGGTCAGATCATGATCACCGGCGGAGATAAAGCTCTTTGTGCCAACGATAGAGTAAGTACCATCGGCATTCTTTTTGGCTGTGGCTTTTAAAGCTCCGACGTCAGAACCGGCGCCCGGTTCAGTCAGACACATTGTTCCAGCCCATTCACCAGAGTACATTTTCTGCAATACGACTTCGCGCAGAGGATTATCTTTAGGCAAATACTCTTCCATCAGTCTTGCCGCACCGTGGGTAAGACCGGGATACATGGTGAATGCCTGATTGCAGGCAAGAAACATATTTGCGGCGGAAGCAGCGATGACAGCGGGGAAGCCCTGACCGCCGACTTCCGGCTGGTCAGCCGTCGCCATATATCCGGCTTCGCAGTATAGTTTCCAAAGTCTCTTGTAAGCTTCAGGTGTAGTTACTTTTCCGTCTTTAAATGTTGCTTCGACTGGTTTACGATGAACTTCATCAGGATAGGTGGGGGCAAGTTCCAACTCCGAAAACTTTGCCGCCTGGTCAAGAACCATATTGCATGTATCGACGTCAAAATCCGCATAACGGCCTTTGCCCAGCAATGTTTCACCTATCTTTAATACTTCAAACACTTGGAATTTAATATCCCTTAAATCAACCCACAGACTCGCCATAAAATCCTCCTTACTTTCTATTTGTTTTTTATATTTCTTGCTCGTTCATGAGTGAGCGTATATCTTAATATTATTTATGTAACCACTTTATAAATATGTAAGATTAGGTGGTTTTAATTCGTTCGAAAATTACTCTTGGTCACGTATTTGTTATGAGCGTTAGAGCCGGGCTAAATTTTAGTGACTGAAAGTCATTTTTTGACTTTTATACATCTCAAAATCTACTCTGTCAACATAATATTAATTTTAATAAAATTTATTTTAGCATTATTGCGGGGACTTATTACATTAATAAATAAAAACAATATGTTATGATTTGCTAAATAAAGTTGAAAAAATGTATGACTGGAAGTCATTTTTGAGGTAAATTGTTAGCAAAAAAGAAACCTATACACTGTGTATAGGTTTCCAAAACATATTATAATATTCTGCAAAGTCTTACGTTAATTCTAATTGTATTACGATTTATTGCTTATTAAAATAATACTGCGTGATTTCATACACCGCATAGTCCATCATCAGCATGATCCGCATAATGCCATCAATAGCCTGATTGTGTTCCAAAGCGTCAATAAAAATTGCCTGAAAATCTGCGTATAGCCACATGTGACGACGCATCAGAATTAGTCCATAAATGGCTTCCTGCAAAGGAAGGCCAAGTTCATGACATTTTTTAGCGTATTTTTGAAAATATATTTTGGTGTTTTCAAGTCGGTCGTCAGGTACCAGCAAAGCTCGAAGATTATTGTAAAAATCTACAGCGTATATTTTCAATTTTTCTTTTTTTATATTTTGGTAATGTGTTGTTCTTTTATTTTTTTGAACCTCCATTGCCCAGTGCTCGGCAATTTCCTCGGCGTTTTGTTCGGCGACATCAAGAAGTCTAATAGAATCTACCATAAGAATATTCTCCTTTCTATAAGTTCAAATCTGATATAAAAATAGGATGTATTATTGATTAAAATTTATTTTTTACCTTTCTTCATAAGTTCCTGATACTCTTTAGTCACCTCGTAAGATGCATAGTCGAACAATAATATTGTCCGGCCAAGGGTATCAAGAGCCTGCCGTTGATCAATACCTGAGCTGAATATTGCCTGAAAATCTGCATATAACCAAATATGCCGTCTCATAAGTATCAACGCGTAAATGGTCTCCTTCGCCGGGATACCCATGGCATAACTTTCCTGAGCATAACTTCGAAAATATCTTAATACATCATCAGTAATCTTTTCATCAAGAAACATCTTGCTGAAATTTTGATAAAATCTAACGCATTGATAGATGATTGCTTCTTCATCCAAGCTTTTATATGTTGGTGTTTTAGCATTTTTTTGAACATCCTTCGCCCAGGCCTTGGCTATTTTCTCCGCGTGATTTTCCGCCAGCTCTAAATATTTAATTGCGTACGTTTTCATTATTAATCTCCTTTCCAGAATAAATTAGCTTGAATGTTTAATACTAATATAAAGCATGATGCAGGAATTGACAATAGATTTTTAACAATTATTCATTCAAATAATTATACCATAAAAAAATTATTGATAGGCAATAATAATATGTAAAAATGTATGCAGTCTCAGTCTTATGACCAAGATTATCTTGACATAAAAGAGCAGAATTTTTATAGTCCAAGCGTCGGTAAGTATATGTCTTGTCAATAATAAAAATTAGAATCGTTAAGAAAGGATTAAAGTGATGAATATCAGAAAATTTATTTTAATTTTAGGGGCTATTATGATTGCCGCAACGTTAGGGTGTACTTCATTGGGAATGACTACTATACCGTTGGATAAGCTAAAAGCGAAGTATGCAGACGTCAATAAAGAAGAACTGGAAAAAGA
>AWGX01000610.1 GCA_000495415.1 Smithella sp. ME-1
GACTTTTCTATTTGCTACTAACAGATGAAAAAAATGAAAAAAATAATTCAAAAAAACTTTTGTTAAAAAAGAATAATTGGTATAAACGAAAATCCGGAGGATAAAAATGGATATAAATCAGGATCCCGAAATATTTCTATTTTTAAGCAGAATTCTCGGGAAAAAAGTTATCGGAGCCGGAGGAGAAATTCTGGGCAAAGTTTATGATTTAGCCGCGGAGTTTATTGATCCTTTTCCTGTAGTTACCGGAATAATATTCAGCTCCGCTCAAAAAGAAAATCCCGTTTTTCTTCCGTGGGGAGACGTTATTGATTTTAATGGAGATGTATCAGTATCCATACATTCAACAAGCGAGTTACTTCCTCTTGATTTGCGGCAGGGTGAACTGCTTCTCAAAGATGCCCTGTTGGATAAACAGGTTGTCGATACTGATGGTGCCAAGATCAGAAGAGTGAATGATCTACAGTTTGTAAAAACAAATCAGGAAATGCATTTGGTTCATGTTGATGTGGGTTTTCGCGGCTTAATCCGCCGCATGGGTTTGATAAAGCCGTTTGATATAATTTTCCGGGGTCTCTTCGATTATCAATTACCTAATCAGTTTATTTCATGGAGATTCGTACAGCCGGTGCATTCGCCGGATTTGCTGCGCCTGAATATTACACAAAACAGATTGGGGAAAATTCATCCGGCCGATTTAGCCGATATTCTCGAAGAAATGGATATTAAGCAGCGTGCTGCTGTATTTCAGGCTCTTGATGTCGAGACTGCGGCGGAAACTCTTGAAGAAACTGATCCTAAAGTTCAGGTCAGTTTGATTAATGATCTGAATTCGGAAAAGGCGTCGGACATTATTGAAGAAATGTCTTTATCCGAAGCCGCCGACCTTATTGCGGATTTGCCTAAAGCCAAGGCCGAGGTCATCTTAAAGGAAATGGAAAAGGATATTGCCGATGATGTTAAAGAGCTTCTGACTCATCCGGAAAGGGAAGCCGGCGGTATGATGACTACTTCGTATTTAAGTTTTCGTCCTTCGACAACGGTAAAGGAAACACTGGAAAAATTCCGTCAGGAAGCGGAGGACATTGAAATGGTTTATTACGTCTACGTTACTGACGACGAAGAACACCTTTTGGGAGTTGTAACTCTGCGCGATTTAATTCTGGCTGATCAAAATAAGAAGCTGGAAGAGCTAATGGATGAGAGAGTTATTTCTGTAAAACTCGATGATAATGACGATACAATTGCCGAACATTTTGTGAAATACGGAGTAATGGCAATTCCTGTTGTTGATGATGATGAAAAGATGCATGGAACAATCATATTTAAAAATCTTCTGGAAGTTGTCGCTCCGCAACTGGAAAAATAATACTTAATCTTAATTTGCAAAACAAACTATGAACAAAATAAAAGAGCTTTGGGAAAAATTAATGCAAAAAGGCTTCTGGAAAATCGGCCTTTTTTTTGCGTTGATTGGACCGGGAATTATTACATCCAATGTAGATAACGATGCCGGCGGTATTACCACTTATTCTTTGGCCGGTGCTCATTACGGCCTTGCCTTAATCTGGCTACTCATTCCTGTAACCGTAGCTTTAATCATTATTCAGGAAATGTGTGCCCGCATGGGTGTTGTTTCCGGCAAGGGGCTTTCCGATTTAATCCGGGAACGATTCGGGGCAAAGGTTACTTTTTATCTCATGATAGTTCTGTTCCTGGCTAACATGGGTAATACATTATCAGAGTTTGCCGGAATTGCTGCCAGTATGGAAATATTCGGTGTCAGTAAATATATTTCTGTTCCGGTTGGCGCTTTTCTGGTCTGGTGGATGGTAGTTAAGGGGAATTATAAATCCGTAGAAAAAGTATTTCTCTTTGCCTGTCTCTTTTATCTTGCCTACATAATTTCCGGATTTATTGTGCGTCCCGACTGGTTGGCAATAAGAAAAGCGACCTTTACGCCAACAATGAATTTCGATACCGGAATGATTATGATGGCCATAGCTATTGTGGGAACGACAATCGCGCCCTGGATGCAGTTTTATCTTCAGTCATCAATAGTGGACAAAGGTGTAAAAGCGGAAAGCTATAAATATTCCCGAATGGATGTTATCTTCGGTTCGATAACCGTTAATGTGGTGGCATTTTTTATCATAATGCTTTGCGCTGTTACTTTGTTTCAACACGGCATTAAAATTGAAACAGCCAAGGATGCGGCTTTGGCACTGGTTCCTTTGGCAGGATCATACGCTGCCTATTTATTTGCTTTCGGCCTGCTCAATGCTTCTCTTTTTGCCGCTTCAATCCTGCCGCTTTCTACTGCTTATACAATTTGTGAGGCGTTTGGATGGGAATCAAGCTTAAACAGCAAGTTTGCCGAAGCGCCTCAATTTTACGGAATGTATTCATTGATGATTTTTTTGGGTGCGGGAATTATTCTTCTGCCGAACATACCTCTAATCGGCATTATGTATTATTCGCAGGTTATCAATGGAATTCTACTTCCCTTTATTTTAATTTTTATGCTTCTTTTGATTAACGACAAACGAATCATGGGTAATTACGTAAATGGCCGGTTGATGAATATTGTTTCCTGGGCAACAGTTGTTATTTTGAATTGTCTTTCCGTGGCAATGGTAATATCGGCATTCTTTTAGTTAATACCAATTCGCTTGTAAGTTACCACCTTTCAGGTGGTAATTACCGGTAAAGTAAAATTAATTTACTTATGCGCTCCCCTGCGGAATGCGCTTCCGGTCTTTGGCTAAC
>AWGX01000611.1 GCA_000495415.1 Smithella sp. ME-1
GGCAAGGCAGTTGGCGAAAAAATAAAATCCGATTTTTTTAATTCTTTGTGAGGCCTTAGATTACCATGGACAAAGAACTTATTAAAGCTTACAGGCTGTTTCTTAAGGACAGCATCCGCAAGGTTATCGACTTTTCCAAAACAGACCAGAACCGTGGCATTGACCCTCCCCCCATTCAAAAAGATTATCCTAAAGATGCAAAACTTATTGATCTGGTAAAATATGGGCAACTAAATAATATAAAGCAAACTGATCTTAAAACAGCTATTAA
>AWGX01000612.1 GCA_000495415.1 Smithella sp. ME-1
CTCTTCACGTGTTTTCTATTCACCATTCACTATTCACCATTTACTGTTTTTTCCTAACCTTCCAATCTTCTAAACTTCTAATCATCTTTTCTGTGCCCTTATCACTTTCTCATAAATCCCTATCAAACGATCCATTAACCGTTCCGCAGCATATTCCTCTTGCATTTTCCTTTGCCCCGCCTCACCCAGTTTTTGACACAAAGCAGTGTCCTGCCAAAGCATCCGGATACGATCAGCCAATTCAACAGCATTTCCCGGCTCATACAAAAGCCCATTCACACCATCCTCGACAATCATCGGCAAACCGCCAATGCGCGAACAAACCACCGGTAAACCATAGGACATTGCTTCCAAGAGTACCGTGGGAAATCCTTCATAACAGCGCGTAGCAAAAACAACCATCCGTGCATCACGGTAGAATCGAACCAGGTCTTCAGCATCCAGTTGTCCTAAAAATTCGCAATTATCAGGTTTTTGTTTTATCACTTCCGGCATGCGATGATAAGAGCCGGCAAACTTGAATTGCAAATCACCAAGCCTGCGTGCCGACTCGATAAGGGTTAGAATATCTTTTTCCGGACTGAGACGTCCGACATATGCAACATAACCGCCCCCTGTCATCCCCGAGTGTTCCTGTCGGGGATCCATTTTTTTGTCAGCCCCTAGTGTTCTCGGGGGGATTTTCATATTCAAAGATATAGGATTAGATAAAACAGTCGCCCTGTCCGCGGGCAAACCTTCTTTAATCAGCAAATCCCTTTGAAAATCATTCAAACATATAAAATGATTAACATGATTATAGTATCGGCGCAAAATCCGCGCCACTGCCGTTCTAATCGTGTAACCGGTGCTTTTAAAAAAACTGTTTTCACAATTGCGCAATATACACCAATATTCCCGCCCGCCCAGGCAACGATGGCACAATTCATCATGACTCATCAGCAAACCATTGGGACAGGCCAGACGAAAATTGTGCACAGTCATCACAACGGGAATGCCCTGCGCTGTGCACTCCGGCAGAATGGCAGGAGAAATTAGCGGATATAGATTATGGATGTGGACAATATCCGGATTAAATTGCCGCAGGAAGCACCCAAAGGACCTTCTTGAAAAAGGATTGTGAATGCCCGAAAAAAAAGCCGGGATTTTCCCCAGCTTCGTCTCTTCTATCTCTGCACTGGAACGACTGAACCACTGAACAGTTATATCGCGCTTTTCCAGCAAGGTAGCCAGATTGTTCACAACTACATCTTCACCGCTGATAAGCCCGTATGCATTATGAACAATCGCAATTTTCATTTTAAGAGTTTCTTCACGTTTCTTTTCCAATCCGTCTAAACATCCACTCTTCTAATCTCTGTTCTATTCTCATGTCCTCCGCTGGCGGAGGTGTC
>AWGX01000613.1 GCA_000495415.1 Smithella sp. ME-1
AGTTATATTTGTTCCTCTTTTTTATGTTTTAATTGAAAAACTATTCGGTAGAAAGCAAAAGCAGAAACCGGCTGCAACAAATAATACGAATTCATCCGAGGTAAAATGACATGAAAAGAAAATTATTTCTTCTGCCGGTTGTCTTCACATTTTTCGTCCTGTGTGGATGTACGCTGGCTCCTAAATATACAAAACCGTCCTCTCCTGTTCCTTCACAATGGCCGACAGGTTCCTCTTATCAGGAAGCAGTAACCGTTTCACCTGCACTAACGGCACCGGAACTTCCCTGGCGGGAATTCATTACCGATAATAATCTGCAAATAATTATAGAGGCGGCCCTGAAAAACAATCGTGACTTGAAAATAGCGGCGG
>AWGX01000614.1 GCA_000495415.1 Smithella sp. ME-1
CCGGAAGCCGAGGCGCTGATCGTGCCCGAGTTATTGATTGTTGCTGTATCCGTTTCCGAATCCCACAGAGAGTCAATGTACACACCATAGGCGTAGGCATCACCATCTATACCGTATGCTCCAGCCGTACCGGTGATCGTGCCGCCGAAATTATTCACCGTCGATATCTTCGCGTGTTGGATGTTGACGCCGTATCCTTCGGCGTAGGCGTAACCATCGTTAATGTATCCGCCATCGTCTATTTCATCTTTACCTTCGCCATAGGCAGTGGCCGTACCGCTAATCAGGCCAATATTTGTGGCATCGCCATAGTTGGTCACCGTGACAGTATCCACTCCACCATAATCGCTGAGAATATCACTTTCCCCTATTTTGACACCTTTGGCGTAGGCGTTTGCATAGCCACCGGGACCGTCGCCGTCGGACCAGTCGTAGTAGCTATTGGCTGTTCCTTCAATCGTACCGCCGGTGATAGTGACTTCATCATTGTCTATCGTTGCTCCGTTGAGCACCGTCACCGTATTTGCTTCTGTGATATAGATGCCATCGGCATAACCGTTACAGGTATTATCATCACACCGGCCGTCGCCAAAGCCCGTGCCTGTCGCGCTGATGGTGTTAGCACTGGAATTGTTTACCGTTGCCGTATCAGCTCCCATTATAAAAACACCGAATAAGTTGCCCTGTATCGTGCCGGAATTATCAATTGTCACCGTCCCTGTTTTTATATACTCACTTAGATCTTCGTCGTAGTTACGGACGCCGACTCCAAATATCCAGCCTTCAATAGTGCCTGAGTTATTTACCGCCGCCATATTCACGTTACGCATGCCGACGCCGCCCAGCATACCGTTGATCAGACCGTCTCCGTAGTTATTCACCGTCACCGTAGTTGTATCTTCAATGCCCACTCCTAACAAAAAGCCTGAAATACCACCGTATCCGCCGAAGCCGGGGCTGTAATTGGTCACCGTCGCCGTAGCCATGCCTGAGATACCTACGCCAAGTTCACTACCCATGATCTGGCCGGTACCGGTGATTGTTACGTTGCCTGCTCCGTCATCTGTCGCGCCGTTGAGCACAACAGCAGTGTCCGTACCGTTGCCGAAGAAAGAAACTCCATCACCATCACTACCCATACCCCAAATATTACCACCGGAATTATTCACCGTTAACGTTGTTCCCACGGATGTGCTGTCGGTATTGTCGAGGGAGACACCATGGCCGCCATAACCATATATATTACCTTTGACGTTATTCACCGTTGCTTTACTAGTGGTGTTTTCAATGTCGACGCCATCGTCAGATCCAATGATCGTGCCGCCCAAGTTATTTACAGTTGCCGTATCTACGCTATTGATGGCTATACCGTCATAATAATAATCATCATCATCATCAAGAAAACCATATCCACCGTAAATCGTACCGGTATTCGTTACAGTCGCCGTCGACGTGCCGTTTCCTTCAAGTTCAATACCAGGGCCATAATAACCTTCTACCAGGCCGGCGTTATCCACTGTGGCTGATCCCGCACCGCCGATATAGGAATAAATACCTCCTTCATAACCCGCAATTGTGCCGATGCCCGTGGTTTCGGGCGTGCCCATGGTAATTGTCATTACATATGGGGGGTCAGGATCTCTAATAACAGTTAAAGGTATATAGACTCCGTTACTGACTGTAAAATTACTAGCCCCGTCGCTGTACTGGTAGATGCCGTATCCGTCTTCACCATATATACCACCGCTGTTTGTGACGGTGCCGGCACCCATCTTGACGCCGTTCGAACCCTTGATATAGCCGGAGTTGTTATAAAGCTCGCCTGACATAAGATTATAGGGATATCCGAAGATAAGGCCGGAAACAGAACCGTTATAAAATTCTCCGCCGTCGTTAAAAATACGCCAGCCGTTCGTATTCCCTGCTATACCATCCCATTCTACAAGGGGACGAATATAAGCGTCTGTGTTTGACGTGCCATCCCAATATGAACCACCAGATTGATTTTCAGCATTTAGCAGAAGCATGCCACCATAGCTACCGTCAACATCCAAAGATGCCTGGACAACCGGTGGCATTACCATTAACAGGCAAAAGAAAATGCCTATTAAAAAACCTATCCAACCTTGTCTCTTCATAATTCGCTCCTTTCAATGATAATTTTCATTGTTAATTTTATATGGAATAGCGGGACAAATATGCATCTGTCCCCTACATTTCTGCTCAGGATCACGGGTATAAACCCCAAAGCAAGCTGCGGGGTATTGCACCCTCCGCTGCGCGGGATTGTTTGACTTACAAATTTCAATGCACTTAGTTTTTGAAATTTGAGTCTCACAA
>AWGX01000615.1 GCA_000495415.1 Smithella sp. ME-1
GCTGTGCCAACAAAGTTAGCCGAAGAAGGCGGAGGGCATTCTTACACTATACCGTAAGCCAGCATCGCATCAGCAACCTTAGTGAAACCGGCAATATTGGCACCGGTAACGTAATCTCCTTTTCTGCCGTATGCTTCCGCCGTGTCATAGCAATTTTTGTGAATGCTTTTCATAATAATGAGCAGACGGTTGTCCACTTCTTCGCGTGTCCATAAATATCTCATACTGTTCTGGCTCATTTCAAGACCGGAAGTCGCGACGCCGCCGGCATTGGCTGCCTTGCCGGGTCCGTAAAGGATTTTCTTGTCTTGGAAAATCTTGATCGCTTCGGGAGTGGAAGGCATGTTGGCGCCTTCAGCCACGCAGATGCAACCGTTCTTCACTAACGCTGCGGCATTTTTGCCGTCAATTTCATTTTGTGTCGCGCAGGGAAGGGCGATATCAACTTTGATGCCCTGTTCACGAATAACATCCCATACGTTCTTTCCTTCGTAACAAGAGGCTTTATATTTGTCCGCGTATTCGGTGATGCGGCCACGTCTGACGTTTTTCAATTCCAGTACGTAATTGCATTTCTTGTCATCAATACCTGCTTCATCAATGACTGTTGCTGCTGAATCGCAAAGAGAAATAACTTTGCCACCCATCTGATTTACTTTTTCCACGGCGTACTGAGCAACGTTACCGGCTCCGCTGATGGCTACGGTTTTGCCCTTGATATCCAGTTTGCGGGTAGCCAGCATTTCCGCGGCAAAATAAGTTGTGCCGTAGCCGGTTGCTTCGGGACGAATTAAACTTCCGCCGTAGGACATTCCCTTGCCGGTCAGAACGCCGGTATGTTCGTTGCGGATTTTTTTGTAATAACCGTACAGATAACCAATTTCACGGCCGCCGACACCGATATCGCCGGCGGGGACGTCAACATCCGCACCGATATGGCGGAATAATTCGCGCATGAAAGCCTGGCAGAAACGCATTACTTCTCCGTCTGATTTTCCCTTGGGATCGAAATCGGAGCCGCCTTTAGCGCCACCCATCGGCAGGGTGGTCAAAGCGTTCTTGAAAATTTGTTCAAAGCCCAGGAATTTGATGATTCCGAGATTAACTGATGGATGGAAACGCAGACCGCCCTTGAATGGTCCGATGGCATTATTAAACTGGACGCGGAATCCTCTGTTGACTACAACATTACCCTTATCGTCTACCCATGGAACTCTGAACTGCATTGCTCTTTCCGGTTCTACAATTCGTTCGTAGATATTGACTTTGACGTATTCCGGATGTTTTTTTACCGTGGGTTCCAACGTTTCCATAACTTCTTCGACAGCCTGGTGAAACTCGGGCTGGTTGGGATCGGTTTGTTTTACTTTGGCAATAACATCTTTAATTACTGACATGTTTAAATCCTCCTTTAAAAATATTTATTAATTAAATTTCTTCAATGCTTTGCAGATTTTCGTATTCCATTACGGTGGACATGGCCTTATTATCTATATCAAATCCTTCTTCATAAGCTTTGGCCACCGGATTTAATCCGCCGATAAGAATCATTCCGGCTTTGTTTAAATCAACGGTTGTTTGCCCAATTGGGTTCCCGGTGCTGCCGATGGAAAGAATACCGTTGATTCCGGCCCTGACCAGTTGGCCTCTGATATCTTCAACAAGATCGCGGCTCAGCGCGGGTATTTCACGAAAATTAGCCAGGATTTTCCCTTCGCCTTTTTCCACGACTTCTCCAACCGATGTCATTTTACCGCGGATAAATATTTCTGTAGGATCAAGTGATGATCCGGAATAATGAATCAGTTCCACAAATCTTAATGGTTCGCCGTTTTTTACCTGGAGAATTCCGCCAAATTTGGAATCGATAGGAATTCCGTGTTTTAAAAGAACCCCGTTAACCAGGATACTGCATACAGTTGCCAGACCTATTTTCCCTTTGGGAATAACAATATCTCCGAGAGATTTTCCTTCCGTGGCAATTGCTACGCGGGAACTTACCGCAAGTCCCTTCTTGAAAACCGGTTTCATCAATGCCAGAGCTTTCTTGAATTGATCCTGCGGAAAGAATGAAATATTTATAGGAGTCAAGCCGCGCATCTTTTTGAGGTCGAAAGTTGTTTTAAAAGAAAGTACATCGATGCGGGAGATGGAAAGGCCGATTTTATCCTGTACACGCGCATTGTTGATTTCGTCTTGTCCCAGGCGGGTAATGATTCTTCCATCGCGCCTGCCGACAAGTTTGGTCAGTCCTCTTTCATCCATAAGTCCAAGATGGTAGCGGACCGTCCTTTCGCTTAACTGAACATTGCGTTCCTTCATCAGCCGGGCAATTACACGAGCACCCATAGGTTCCGGACTTTCGTTCAGAATCTTTAATATAAGGATAACTTTTCTTTCTATGTCTTCCGGTTTAAAAAGTTGTTTCATAAGGCCATCGGCAATCGTTTGCCGTATTCCTACTTATAAATAACATTATTGTCAAACAAAAATTGTACTAATTTAATTATTTTGGTTCATAATTGTATTGTTTAATGGAAATAATGGCAGATGTATTTCTAAAAAGATTAATATTATTAAAATCTTACATAGTATGCTTTAAAATGAAAGGCTTTGATAATAATTCGTGTTCGCAAATTTTGGACGGCATTCAGGGGAAGTTAAAGCTGTATTCATTTATGCCTATGATCGAAACTTAAGTGCTTCGTTTTTTTCTGTTGTAACATTTTGAAAATAATATGGTATAATATTAACATTCTGCTGCGGAATCTATTTCCAAAACCTGCCTTGAATTTCCCATGCTGATTTTGTTTCGGTTTAAAGAAGTGTGTTGACGGGAATCTTTGTTTATCAAACCAGACCAAAAAGAAAGGAGGAAATTTATGAGCGTTTATAAAGTAATCGAAATCATTGGAGGCAGTGATAAATCGTGGGAAGATGCTGCGAAGAAAGCTGTCGAAGTAACGGCAAAGAGCTTGAAGGAAATAAGAGTTGCCGAAGTTAAAGAACTCGATATGAGAGTTGAGAAAGGAAAGGTTGTCGAATATCGGGCAAAATTAAGAGTATCTTTTAAGTATACCCCTGATAAATAATAAGCAAACAGGTTCTCTCAAATGAAGAGGCGGATATAATCTATCTCCTAGTAGAGACGGCACTTCTGTCGTCACTATTAGGGATAGATATTCCTCCGTTGATTATTATATTACTTTCATTCCTGCCAAATTCTTTTCATCAGATAAATTTACCGATAAAAGTAAAATGGTATCACTTGAACTTGGTAAAATCCGGCTTACGTTTTTCAAAAAATGCAATAAATGCTTCTTTCGCTTCCTTCGACACCAGCATTTCGCCGAAAAGGATACTTTCTTCTACTATTTGGTTTTCGATGGCGGGAGTTAACTTATTCTTCATCAAAAGTTTGGTCGCACGCATTGACGATGTCGGTAATTCCACAATTTTTGCTGCCTGTGCCTGTGCGTATAGCAGGACTTCACCGGACGGCAATACTTTATTTACAAATCCTAATGTGCATGCCTCCTCGGCAGAAAATGCCTCCCCCAACATTAATTTTTCCGCTGCACGCTGATAACCGGCGATTTGCGGCAGCAAAAGACTGGAAGCAAATTCCGGACAGAGCCCCAGCTTGGAAAAGGGCATGGAGAATTTAGCGTTGTCCGCGGCATAAACTAAATCGCAGTGCAACAACATAGTTGTACCTATTCCCACTGCCGGGCCGGTAACAGCTGCGATTACAGGTTTGGTGGCATGAATGAGATTCTGAATGAATTGGTACACAGGACTATCGATACTCTGAGGTGGATTTTGCAGAAAATCATCAAGATCATTGCCGGCCGTAAATATTCCCTGTTTACCGGCAATTAAAATTACGCGCACTTCTGCATCCGTTTCAGCGTCTTTCAGTGCATCAGCAATAATCTGATACATTGCCGCAGTAATCGCATTTTTCTTTTCGAGTCTGTTAAAAGTGATGGCGAGGATGCCGTTTGCTTTATTGGTTAAAATATCCATATATTTTCCTGCTTTCTTTTTAAATTCATTTTACCTGTGTTACATAAGGGTATCAGTTAAAACCATTTTTGTCATCGCGAGGAATCCCTTGGATGACAGCCTGCCCGGCGCATGCCGGGTGGCGATCTGATAAGCTATAAAACGGGATTGCTTCTTCGTCCCGACATGTCGGGACTCATCGCAATGACAGCAAGGCCGTTTTGCTTAATTTATGTTTATATCAAAGAGTGATTATTATCAATCGTATTAAACAGTGCCCCTTGTTCTTCCATCATTGAGAAACATTTTTCTTCTTTCAGGCGTAAATTTTTCTATCGCATAGCGCAGCATGGTGCGGGGCATCTCCCGACAATATTTTCGTAGAAATTTCTCGGCACTTTCGGAGTTTCGCTTGCCTACTTCCCGTAGCATCCAGCCGACCGCTTTATGGATTAAATCTTCTTTGTCGTGTAATAAAACTTCGGCAATCCTGATGGAGTCTTCAAATTGATTGTTCTTGATAAAATGGAAAGTTGCGAGCACAGCAATTCGACGCTCCCAGAGGCTCTTTGATTTTGCCAGTTGATAAAGAGGTTTTCTGCTTTTGGTAAACAGATACGCCCCTACAATATTGGGCGCCGAAATATCCACCAGATCCCAATTATTTATGTGGCTTGTATTTGCCAGATAGAGATCATAAGTTTTCTTTTGTGTTGATTCATCAGTCGTGGCAAAGGTGTTGACAAGTGAAATAAGCGCGAACAGCCTTACTTCGTGATAAGGAGACTTTAAAAGCGATAAGGTTTCTTTCAGAGACAGATCGTTGTATTCACCGGCCAGCTTCCTGACGGCCGGAACGCGGACGCCCAGAAAAATATCTCCTTCTCCATATTGTCCCGGCCCTGTCTTGAAAAATCCCTGCAAAAATCGGGCATCTTCCTTATTGCCCATTTTCTTAAGGCGATTGCTGATTTCGTTTGCGTTCATGTTCATTGATTCTCCGGCAGATAGTCTTCGCGTACGGGCGAAAATACCTCGATAGCTACGGAGTCCGTTATAATTTCAGCGCTGTGTTGGGTGTTGCCGGGGATGCACCAGCTGTCTCCTTCTTCAACGTTGAATACCTTCTCACCGATTGTCAGCCGGATTTTTCCCTTCTTTAAGTAACCCGTCTGTTCATGAACGTGGGCATGTCTGGGAAGCACCGCCTCGGCATTCATTCTGAATTCGGTAAAAAGAGTCTTCTCCCCAAATACAAGCGTCTTAATTTTTATTCCCGGCAAGACTTCCTTGAATCCTTCTTGATTCGCCTTGTAAAACAATTGCCATCTCCTTTTTGTATGTCGCAGCTGTATCTTATAATCAATATTCCGCATAAATCAAAGATGATATCGAGGCG
>AWGX01000616.1 GCA_000495415.1 Smithella sp. ME-1
GGATATGCGGCTGATGCCGAATAGATTGGTCATTTCATGTTCGCTCGGCAGCTTATCGCCGGGTTTTAAAATACCCTTTGTGATAAGATCTATAATTTGATTGGTAACCCGACTGGGAATGCCCGGCGACTTCTCAAGTTTTGATATGCCGAATTTTTTACGCATGATACCTGCACATATTATTTAATATATGAAAATATATAGGAAATCACTTCTTTTTGTCAATGAAATATAAATAATTTATTTTATACAATTAATTTTTCTATAAATTTTTATTCTTCTATATAAAGAATAATCCATAATTAAAATATTATGAAGAGGACAGGAAGGGAGGAAAAGCTCTT
>AWGX01000617.1 GCA_000495415.1 Smithella sp. ME-1
CACCTCCCGCGACGATCGGCAAATAATGTTCATAAATGGCATTGGCGATTTCGGGTTTTTCTCCAGCAATAAGAGCGTATTCGCGTCCCATTATGCCCTGAAGTTCGGAAAATTCACCCACCATCAAAGACTCCAGATCAGCCTTGGCCAGAAGTGCGGCACGATCGACATTTTTCTTGACAGATGGTTTGACTTTAGAAGCAATTTTTACAGCCAGCTTGCGGAAACGCAGGACTTTTTTATGCGATGTTCCCAAAAGAGTGTGGAAGACAACTTTTTTAAGCGACTCCACTCTGTCTTCCAGTGACACTTTTTTATCTTCCTCAAAAAAGAAAGATGCATCGGCCAGGCGCGCCCTTAGTACTCTTTCGTTACCTTTTGCCACTACCGTTATATCGTTTGGCCTGGTGTTGCTGACAGCAATGAAATAAGGCAGAAGTTTCCCCTCGTTATTGATAACCGGAAAGTATTTTTGATGTGAGATCATCGTTGTTGTCAGAACTTCTTTGGGAATTTTCAAAAATTCTTCGTTGAAATTGCCGCGCACTATTATAGGAAACTCAACTAAAAAACTGACTGTTTCCAGCAAATCATCAGTATAAAAAAGCTTTCCTCCGATTTCGGCTGCGGCGTTTTGCGCTTCGTCAAGAATCATATTCTTTCTTTCAGCATGATCGGCAATTACAAAACATTCTCTGGTTTTTTTTAGATACTCTTCAAAATCGTTAACAACGAAAGAACCCGGGCTCATAAAACGATGGCCGCAGGATGTATTGCCGCTTTCGATATCTTCGATCTTCAGAGAAATAACATTGCCGCCATATAACGCCAGAAGCCAGTGCACCGGACGGGCAAAACGCAAATTGTAGTTTGCCCAGCGCATTGATTTGCGGAAGGGAATAGCCAGCATAAAATCTTTAAGAATATCCGGAAGAAGTTCTTTGGTCGGCTGGCCGGCAATGGTTTTACGTGCACCGATATATTCGCCCTTATCGGTTGTGATAGTCTCCAGTTGAGAAATTTCCAATCCTTGTCCTCTGGCGAAGCCGATAGCGGCTTTTGTCGGCTGACCGTTTTCGTCAAAGGCTGCCTTTTTTGCCGGTCCCATTTTCTCAATTGTCTGATCATCCTGTTTGGGGGATAAATCAGCAATATAAAGAACTAGACGGCGCGGCGTGGCGAGACATCTGATGCCTTCAAAAGCAATGCGTTTTTCCGCGAGTGTTTTGCGAATAATGTCTTCCATATCAACTATGGCCCTGGATAGAAATCCCGCGGGAATTTCTTCTGTGCCGATTTCGAAAAGCAGTTCGTTACTCATTTTATCTCCGGTTATTTATAAATTCTTTAGAAGGGGATATCCCATTTCTTCACGTTGTTTCATATAAAGTTCCGCACTGATTCTGGCCAGATTTCTTACCCGGCCGATGTAACTGGTTCGTTCGGCAACGCTGATAGCGCCGCGGGCGTTAAGCAGATTGAACGTATGCGAGCATTTCAAACAATAGTCATAGGCGGGCAGGGGAAGATTTTTTTCGGCGATGCGCAAGGCTTCTTCTTCGTAAGTATCGAAGAGCCTGCGCAGCATGGGGATGTCGGCTATTTCGAAATTGTAAGTGGAAAACTCCACTTCGCTGCGGTGATGGACATCTCCGTATTTAATTTTATCCGTCCACTGCAAATCATAAACATTGTTAACGCCTTGAATGTACATAGCGATACGTTCGGTACCGTAAGTCAGCTCGGCACAGACAGGATTGCAGTCGAAACCGCCAACCTGCTGAAAATAGGTAAACTGCGAAATTTCCATGCCGTCGAGCCATACTTCCCAACCGAGTCCCCAGGCGCCCAGTGTCGGTGATTCCCAGTCGTCTTCTACAAAACGAATATCGTGATCGAGCGGATCTATGCCGAAACTCTTTAACGAATCAAGATAGAGCTCCTGAATATTAACAGGCGATGGTTTCATAATCACCTGGTACTGGTAATAATGCTGCAGGCGATTGGGATTTTCGCCGTAGCGGCCATCGGTGGGACGACGGGAAGGTTGGACATAGGCCACATTCCATGGTTCCGGTCCCAGAGCACGCAGACACGTTGCGGGATGAAATGTTCCGGCACCCACTTCCATATCGTATGGCTGTTGAATAACGCAGCCTTGTGAATCCCAGTATTTTTCGAGGGCAAAAATTAATTCCTGAAAAGTCACGATTTTCTCCTTAAATGTCTGAAACAAAAAAATTATCAAATATTAACGAGTTAATGTCAAAAAAATGACAGGTCGCTAAGTAACATGTCAGATATTCCGGTGTCAATATAAAAAGGGATTGTTGAAAAACACTCCCGGCATTCGCCGGGCTGCGCATCTGCGGAGTTTATCCGGCGTATGCCGGATGCGCCGCAAACCGCACCGCTCGACGTATGTCTATATACGCCTCGCGGTTCGATTTTTTGTGCGCCTCTGCATCTGAGCATCCCGTATCAAGTACGGGACATGTTTTTGAACAACCCCTCGAAAGGAGGCTTTTCAGCAGTCCTAAAACTGTTTTAATAATTCGTTGACATGCATAAATGTTTCTCTTAAGATTCCAAAGAATTAGAAATGTATTCTTTTAGAGTTATAAACTGAATTTCCGTAAAAATGCCGCTGAAATCAAACGCTATGGAGGTATAAATGGCGAAAGAACAAAATAAAGTAATGAGTGCGAATGAGGCGATTAGCCGCTTTGTGAAAGACGGCGATCATCTTGTTATTGGCAACTATACAGTAGGTACCTGTGCCGAACTTGTTTTTGAGGTTATCCGTCAAAAAAAGAAAGGTTTGACTCTCTATTCACAGTCCGGTGTTTTTGATGTGGAGGTTTTGGTAGCCGGCGGCTGCGTAGACAGGCTTATATCTACTTATGTCTACCGCGCCGGCGGTAAAGAGGGCGGCTCGGCGG
>AWGX01000618.1 GCA_000495415.1 Smithella sp. ME-1
CATTTCGACCGCAGGGAGAAATCTAAGATTTCTCAGTCGTGAATACTCCTTCGAAATGACAATAGCGTTACTCAAGACGCTTTTACTTTGCCGGCGCCTCCAGTATGTGAATGCACATAGCCGCTTCCTCAACGCCTATATTACCTCCACCATTTTCGGCTAATCCCAAACGAGCTCCTTCTACTTGTCTTTTCCCCGCGTCACCCCTTAATTGGGTTACGATTTCGTGAATCTGTGAGAGCCCGGATGCGCCAATCGGATGACCTTTACACTCCAGACCTCCACTTGTATTAATAGGTTTTGCGCCTCCTAATTTTGTTGCTCCGGATTCAGCATAAGGACCTCCTTCGCCCATGGGACAAAATCCCATAGACTCCGTCTGATGCAACTCTCCCCATGCCGTGGCATCATGAACCTCGGCCAAACTGATATCTTTCGGACCGATTCCTGCCATATCATAAGCCTTTTTTGCCAGGCGTTCGCCGATATCCGGATCATCAATATCTCTGTCTCTACCCGTTCCCATTACAGAGGCCAGGATTTTAACCGGCCTGGCGTTCTTTAATTTTTTTAAATAACGCTCTGAGCAAACAAGGACAGCTGCCGCACCATCACCCACCGGAGCGCACATTGCTCTCGTTAAAGGATAGGAAATCGGTCTATCTGCCAAAACTTCTTCAACTGTCATGTTTGTTTGGTACTGAGCAAGAGGATTGAGAGAAGCGTGCCAGTGATTCTTGGCGCAAACAATAGCCATCTGGCGTTGTGTGGAACCAAAACGTGACATGTGCCAACGGGCACCCATCGCATAGGCATCCATAAAGACACTGTGTCCCTCTCCGGGAGCGGGTTGTCCTTCGGGTATTTCAATGTGCACGCGTCTGGTAAGTTCTTCATACAGCTTCAGCTGTTCTTCATATCCCTCCGTATCCATACAGTACGCATAAGCCCCCAGTGACAAGGCTTTATCGGGATTAGATATCTTTTCCGAACCGATAGCCAGAGCCACATCATACATTCCTGCACGTACACCTGTATATGCCAGATGCAACGCGGTAGAGCCGCCGGCACAAGCATTTTCAACATTGGTCACGGGAATATTGCCAATTCCCATACTCCTTAAAACGACTTCACCTCTGATAGAATGCTGACTGGAAAAAAGTCCCCAAAAGGTATTGGAAAAATAAGCTGTTTCGATATCTTCTTTGGCTAACCCGGCGTCTTTCAAAACCAGATCGACAGCTTCATGGGCCATGCCCCGGACAGTCTTATCGGGATATTTGTTGAACCTGATCATGCCCACACCAATGACATACACATTATCCATCTTTACATCTCCTTATTAAAATATTACCGTTGTCTCTCCGATCAGGAAAGACAGCGGCAATAAAATATTTCTTCAACTTCTAAACTCAAAACAAAACCGAATTAGCTCTTTCTATTACTCTACACTTTAAAGTCCGTGCTCAGATGATGTTCAAAAAGAGCAAGCCGGTTGATCTGGTTTGTACCTTCATATATCTGTGTTAACCGCGCATCGCGCCACGCACGCTCAACGCCGTGTGCATGCAGATAACCGTGATCGCCCATGAGTTCCATCGCCTGATTGCACACCTTAAACGCAGTGTCGGAGGCGAATACTTTGGCCGAAGCCGAGGCCGACTGATAACAACGAAACTGTTTACAACTGTGCCAGATCATGGAACGCGCCGCCCAGAGACTCATCGCCATATCCGCCAACTCCAGTTGTACATCCTGATATTCAATGAGATGTTTCGGTCCCAGATATGTTTTTCTGCAGAACTCCAGACAACGTTCAAAAGCTCCGCGTCCGTGTCCGAGAGCCATTGCTCCGACAACCGGCCGCGAATAGTTAAGCACGTTACGGTTAATAGCCCAGCCTGATCGAAGCTTCCCGACAACATTCTTATTGGGGATGAACACGTTATCGAAGATAAGTTCCGAAGCGTCTGATGCCCGCTGTCCCAATTTTCGTTCGCTTCTTCCAACAGAGAATCCCTGCATTCCTCTTTCAACTAAAAAACATGTCCATGATTCAATGCCTTCATTCTCCAGCTTTGCAAATACGGTTACTTTATCTGCAATGGCTCCGTCTGAAATAAAACATTTTCGTCCATTGAGAATGTAACCTCCTTTTTCAGGCGCGTGCTTTGCTGTGGTGACAAGTTTCGCCAACGCTCCTCCCTCAGTTTCTTCCACATCGGACCCGGCACCGGGTTCGGTTATGGCAAAAGCCATGCAGTCCGGCCTGCCCAATATGTAGGATTTCAGATAAAAAGGAATCATTTGTCCCAGTATATTTCTTAAACTGCCCGAAAGCAGAAGCGGTGCGACACCCAGATTATGCGCCAGAAGAAGAAGCGTCAATCCTCCGCACTCCGTCGCAAATTCTTCACCGATAACCGCCAGTTGAAACACCGTGTTTCTATAATACGGAAGTATGCTGGCTGTACCCAGCGGCGGTGTCAGAAGCATCGTCTGAAAGCCTTGTCGCGCCGCAGCTGATAATATTGGTTTTGGATCATAATCATGAGGATGGAGATCAGCCTCCGCAGCCAGTGGTCGAATATATTCTCTGGCGAATTTTAATGCTTTTCGCCGCCATCTGCGCACGCCCCAGCTAAGAAGTTTCGTATCGTGCTCCCAGAGGCTCATTTCCCGGTTATCCACCAGAAGGCGCCCGAAAAAGTTCATCCTCTGAGTAGCGTTGGCCATTTTGATTTGTTCTATGCGTTCCTCAAGAGAATTGTTCATAGTGCACCCTCCTTCTCAATATCGAAAATTAATTGCTTGAGGTAAGTCGGAGAACCGGACGCCGATTTCAGAACAGCAACATCTCTTAATCTTTTTTCCATGCCGTAATCTTCCATGTAACCATACCCGCCGAAGCTCTGCAGGCAGTCGGTTACCGCACGAAAACAAAGATCTACAACAGCTAACTTGGCCGCGGCAGATTTCTTCAATCCCGAAAATGTTGTAAAAGCGACACTTTGCAAAGAGTAGAGTGTTGCGTCTGCTGAAGCAATTGAGGAATCACCGCCGGCGATAAGCATTTTCACTGCCGGGTGTTCTTCAATCTGCATTCCTCCCTGATATCTTTCCGCTGCATATTTTCGGGCCGCAGCTGCCGCACCTTTGGCAATTCCGACGGCAATCGCCGACATTCCCATCCAGTTCAGACTCATCGCCCGGATAAGTAATGAACGGGCATCGCCGTCATCCAATCGTGCTTCGATCGGAATTTGCACATTGTTAAATTTAACATGTTCAACGCAACACGCTCTAAGACCTGTTCTCACTCCCACGTCCGTTTTTTCAATCCCCTTACCTTTGGCTTCTACCATAAAACATCCCCATTTTTCGCCTACGCAGGCAAAAACAACATATGCATCAACACCGCTCATCGAATATACAAAAGATTTAGAACCATTGATGATGTAATGATTGCCTTTCTGTGCGGCCGTTGTTATGCTTTTTGCCGGAGCATCTTTATCCGGCGATGTTATTGTGCCGAAAAAAGAAGGGCAAAATCCCTCTTGAATGCCCACCGCTACTTTAATCGGTATAAAGGCCAATTTTCTTTTCGCCTGAAGAATCAGGTTGGAAGCCACACCCTGCGCATTAAGGCACATGGCCACCCCGCCACAGGTTTCCGCTATTGCGGATAAAATAAGCGAAGAAGGGATTATTCCCGTCTCTTCTGTGGCACCGCCCCAAATGCCATACTGACAACCGGAAAGCGATTCATCGGGAGTGGCAGCAATTCCAATTTCAAAAGCAGTTTTTAATTTCTCCGGTAGCAGCGATAAATTACCGTCGGAATATTCACCTTCAAAAATCGGATTGATTGATTTTTTGGAATACTGACGGGCCAGATCCTGATAATGTGCAATATCTTCGGCACAGAGTCCTGCAACAGGTTCTTTCTCCATTTTCCCCCTCCCTTTTTATAGTAAGAGTTCTTACATTATAAAACAGGCTTATGAAAAGCTTAAGCCTGGCGTATGTCGGGCCGAAACCAGTGAAGGTTTGCGGTGCTATAGCAACTTAACAGAGCCGTCCTTAATATTTTCTGATGATGCGGAATTAAACGCCTGATTAGCATATATCATTCACTTTATAAAATGTCAACATAAATGTGACCTGTGGGTCATATCTTATCCGTCTATAAAAAATCGTTGAACTTCAGCCCACTATTCATATATAAGAACAAATATTAATACAAACATCTTATTCCGGAGGTTTTCATAAAAGTGAAAAAAGTCGCTGTCTTTCTCCCCAATAAAGCCCGCATCCCAAAACAAACACGGGGCATTGAAACAAAAGAGAAAATAGTTAAATCGGCAACAAAGTTATTCACCGAGAAGGGATATCATCAAACCAACGCACAGCAGATTGCCGCCAAGGCCGAAGTTGCCAAGGGAACCTTCTACAGTTATTTCAACAATAAA
>AWGX01000619.1 GCA_000495415.1 Smithella sp. ME-1
TATTTATTGTTACGACACATCCTCCTTCGCCGGTATGACAACATAGTTATTCAGAAAATTCGCCGGTGTCGATCCATTCTTTGTTCAGGATGCTCCAGAAGTCTTCGGCAAGGCCTTTGAGTACATATTCGTAGGGCAGCCAGCCGTAGCCTTGTTCGCCCCATTCTGTACCCCACGAGTTTCTTATTAAAAGGGCTCCGGTGGTTTCGGCCTTGTTTTGTGTGTTTTTTATTTTCATTTTGTCGTCATAGCCCATAGCCACAATGGCATGTCCGCCCTCTATTTTTTCTTTCGGTGATGGATAGGGTATACGCCCTGTTTTATCGGCCTGCGCGATAGAGTTGTAAACGGTGAAGCCGAACATGGCCGGATGCCCCTTGGACAGATAGGTTTTAAGTTGATTAAGCAGTTTTTCCGGGTCTGTATTCGGGGGATCGTGCCGGAAGTATTTTAGTGTCTGGTAGTTGGAAGCAAAGGCGTAGGTGAACGCACTTGGTTCTTTATCAAAAGCGGTTTCATCGTCTGTGTAGGGCCAGTAATCTTCCGGCGGTACGCCGAAGAGAATCATGGCACCCATGGTTGTCCGCAGGTAGGCGCCTGTATCGCCTTTTGCTTTCATCAGGTTGCGGGTGACTTTGTAAAGAAAGAGACGCGAGGCGTCTGTGTACCTGCCGAAGGCTTTGCGTTCGTAGTATTCTATGATTCCTACTCCCGCGTTGGCTGTGCAGGAACCCAGCATTCCCTGATCTTCAACCGGCGAACACCAGGGTCGTAGGTCGACTGTGGTGGGCAGTGTGTCTGCCTTGGTTTTTGTTCGTTTTGTACCTGTAGGTTTAATTAGGGTTTTTATTTCGTCGGTTTCTTCTGTGTAGTCTCTAAAATCCGGATAATCAGGAAGCCAACCCATGCCGCGTTTTCTTGAGAATGTGATCATTAGTACCTCCGTTTGAGAATTAGTGAAAAGTGAAGCGTGAATAGTGAATCAACTACATGTGAAACATGAATTTTTAACCGCCTGTGAAGAGTGAATAGTGAAAAGTGAATCTTTAACCGCCTGTGAAACGTGAATAGTGAAGTACCGCATGTG
>AWGX01000620.1 GCA_000495415.1 Smithella sp. ME-1
CCAGTAAATGGGGCAGTGTGAAAGTTCAAAAAAAGTCAGTTTCGCCTGCTGCGGAGACGGTGAGATCAGCGGAAGAATTGGTACGGGAAATAAAAGAGTCACAAAAAACTCCGGCAGGAGAGGATTACAGGGAAAAATCACTGGCGATTAATGGACTTGTTTGCGCACGCTGCGGGAGGGAATTCCCCGGATCAAAAAGGCAACTTTTAACCGTTCATCATAAAGACGGTAATCACAAAAACAATCCTGTCGATGGTAGTAATTGGGAAAATCTTTGTGTCTATTGCCACGAAGATGTTCATAGTCGCGGAGTTTTGGCTGAATATCTTGGAAATGATGCGCAAAATAAAGAAGTCAGTCTGGTGTATGATGATTCACAAACTTCTTTAGGGTCCGGATTACTGGCTGAAAAATTACAAAAGGCTCTGCAGAAAAATAAACCTGAAAAATAAAATCAACTGATTATCAGTTTTGAATTCATGGTTCCTTTGACCAGTTTATCGCCAACGGATGTTCCGCAATAGACGCAGCTGTAATCATATTTCTCTCCTTCCTGTAAAATAAGCAATAATCTTTTTCGTACAGCAACCGCTTTCTTACATTGGGGGCAGAACAATTCCGTTGCGTCAAAATCTCTGTATGCTTCCTTGGGTTTCAATTTTCACCATCCGGATTCCGGAATATTTGCCCAATCTTTCAGCCAAATTTCGGCTTCGCTGTCGCTGGGAGCGCGGTAGTCACCCCGCGGTGAAAGTGATCCGCCGGAACCTACTTTCGGCCCGTTGGGCACGCACGAGCGTTTGTATTGAGAAGTTTTAAAAAATCTGTACAAGTATACATTGAGCCATTTTTTTATTTCTTTTAATGTATAAGAATTTCTTTTGTCTGCGGCAATATCCGGCCAGAGTCCTTTTGTTTTATCTTTCCAGGCGTGGTAAGCCAAGAAAGCTACTTTTGAAGGCAGATAACCGAAACGGGTTATATAGAAATTATTGAAGTCCTGAAGTTCATAAGGGCCAACGGTATTTTCTGATTTTTGACCGGGTTGACCGCCTGCTTTACCAGGAATCAGTTCAGGAGATATTTCCGTTTCCAGAACATCGACAAGAATTCTGGAAACTTCCCTGGAAAACTGATTGGTATTTACAACCCAGCGAATCAAGTGTTGGATCAGTGTTTTAGGAACACTCGTATTAACATTATAATGCGACATATGATCGCCAATACCATAAGTGCTCCAGCCTAAAGCCAGTTCGCTTAAATCTCCGGTACCCACCACCAAAGCATGACGCATATTTGCCAGGCGGAAAAGATGAGATGTTCGTTGTCCGGCCTGAACGTTTTCAAATGTTATATCAAAAGTCTTCTTACCTCGAGCATAGGGGTGCTTGATGTCTTTTAACATTTGCATACAAGCAGGCTTTATATCAATTTCGTTTGTTTCCACGCCAAGTGCTTTCATCAGTTTTAAAGCATTATTATAGGTTTTTGCCGATGTAGCGAAACCGGGCATGGTATATGCCTTGACATTTGACCTGGGCAAATTCAGGGAGTCCATTGTCTTTGCGGCAACGATAAGAGCGTGAGTGGAATCAAGACCACCGGAAACACCGATGACAATATTTGATATGCCTGAGGACTTCAAACGTTTTGACAATCCCTGAACTTGTATGTTGTAAGCTTCATAACAGCGTTGATCGCGTTTCGATGGATCGGCAGGAATATAAGGGAAACGGGCATATTCTCTGTTTAATAAAATTTTTCCAACCGGAACGTTTACATTAAATTCAGTTTTACGAAATGATAAAATTTTCTCTTTAAGAGAAACAGCATTTTGACTAAAGGAGGTCAAACGCATCCTGTCCTGTGCCAAACGGTCAAGATCTATATCGCTGTAAATTATCTGTGCCTGCTGTGAGAAACGGGCCGATTCAGCCAGCAGATTGCCGTTTTCATAGATCATGGCATGGCCATCCCAGGCCAAATCTGTCGTGGACTCACCGGGACCGGCGGCAGCGTAAAGGTAGGCGGCAACACAACGAGCTGATTGATTAGAGGCCAACTGCTGGCGGTATTCGGACTTACCAATGGTAATATTTGAGGCTGATAAATTTCCGATAACGGTAGCTCCGGCCATTGCAGCAAAACTGGACGGCGGAACAGGCACCCATAAATCTTCACAAAGTTCGAGGAAAAAGCTAAAGTTATTAAGATTGGAAACTTTAAATATAATGTCGGCGCCAAACGGAATATTTTTTTGCCCTGCTAATTCTATCTGGGAAGAAAACGCGTGGGAAGCCGGGGTAAATTGTCTTGCTTCATAGAATTCACGGTAATTAGGCAAGTATGACTTTACGGCCACACCCAGTATTTTACCTTTGTAAAATACAACAGCACAATTGAAAAGCCGGCAATTAACTTGAAGTGGCGCTCCTGTGACAATAATTGTGTTTATCTTTTCGGATACCTTTTTGATTTCGGTAATAGCTTCACGGACGCCTCGTAACAGAGCGTCCTGATGAAAAAGATCATCATTAGAATAAGCGGATAATCCCAATTCCGGGAAAATGGTTAGAATTGCCTTTTGAGAAGATGCTTCCCTGGCCAGTTCAATAGTTTTTTGCGTGTTAAAAACGGTATCGGCAACCTTGAGCTCGGGAATGCAAACAGCGGTGCGAATAAAGCCATGGTTATATAAA
>AWGX01000621.1 GCA_000495415.1 Smithella sp. ME-1
CACGCTTAATCCCGAATCATCGGCCAAAACCGTCTCGCCTGTAAATTCCGAAATTACTTTTGCCTTCTTTAAGGCATTTTCCAGAAAAGTACTTCTGTCTTCAACAATCTCCGGCACACCGGCGTAACTTTTCAAAGAGACTAATTCGATTCCCATTCCTTCAAGCATTTCTCTGATTTCTCTGACTTTTCCTTCGTTACCGGAAGCGAAAACGATTTTCATCTCTTCAGATCACCTACAATTTCTTTCTGCTTATCGATAATCTGCCGAATGCCTCTTTCCGCCAGTTCAGTCATTTGAGCCATCTGTTCTTTGCTGAAAGGAATGCGTTCTGCCGTACCCTGCACTTCAATAAAAT
>AWGX01000622.1 GCA_000495415.1 Smithella sp. ME-1
AGTTGCTCAATCCCTCCCCTCAAGAACGGGAAGCTTACCAGTTTGTACCCAGCTACCCTCCCCCTCCCTCGACGGGAGGGGCCAGGGGAGGGTGAATGACACCGTTTAAATATTTAGTTGCCGGAGAAATAAATATAGAAATATCATATAAAAGGATTAGAGTTGCAGGTCAAGCCTAAAAATGGTAATACCAAGCCGCATTATAAATAATTCGAGATGAACATAAATGAAACTGATTGAAGAAATAAAATTAGCCAATGGATTGAATTTAAAGATTTTTGATTTATCCCGCACCATAGCCGCCGATACGGTTAAGGTGGAAATTTCTTTTCAGACTAAAATTTATCTGAAAGAATCTTATTTCACGGACGCTCAGGATTACGTCCAGGTAAAAAATACCATGGGCGATGAACTTGCCTACGAACATAAACTGGAGCGGTCTTTTGTGCCCAAGGAAAATGAAGATTCTGTCCGCGATGATTTAATCAATACATTCAAAAGTAATTCTCTGGATTATCTTGCCGCCGTCAATTTCCCCAAAAAGATGGCGATGTCAATATTTAAAGATATCAAAAAGAATCCTTACAAATATAACCCCCATATTTACTCCGATTCAGAAGAATAGTTTGACGGCTTGATTATCGACTGGAAAATAAACCCCGTTAGAGCAACGGGTACTTTAAAATTTTAGATGGATGCATTAAAATTAATATATGTTAAAAGAATTCTACTTCTGCCGAAGTCTTGGGTCTCTAACGGGGTAAATTATGAATAATAATTTCGATGAACTTTTACTTGGCGCTGAAAAACCCAGCCGTTACATCGGCACAGAAGTAAACGCTGTCCGTAAAGATGAACCGGAAGTCCGCTTTTTGCTGGCTTTTCCTGATACATACGAAGTCGGCATGTCTCATCTCGGTTTGCAGATTCTATATTCCATTCTCAACGAAATTCCCTACGTGGCAGCAGAGCGTTGTTTTGCCCCCTGGCCGGATAGGGAGAAGCAATTGCGTGAAGGGAAAATTCCGTTAACCTCTCTGGAAAGTCAGAGGCCGCTGACAGATTTTGATATTGCCGGTTTTTCCTTACAGTATGAACTTTCTTACACCAACGTACTGAACATGCTGGATTTGGGAGGAATACCGCTTACCCGCAAAGAGCGCAAGCAAGGACATCCCCTGATAATCGCGGGCGGCCCCTGCTGTTTTAATCCGGCACCTCTTGCTGATTTTATCGATGCCTTTGTTATCGGTGAAGGGGAAGAAGTCGTGGGAGAAATTACAGCGGCAATTCGCGCAGGCAAGAAAAACTCTCTTTCGCGAAATAACCTGATAAAAGAGCTGGCGAAGATTCCCGGCATTTACGTTCCATCTGTTCACGGAAAAGATCAAATCATTAAAAAAAGAAACGTCGTTGATCTCAATTTATGGAAGCATCCGCTAAGACCCATTGTTCCGCTGATGCAGACAATTCACGACCGCATCACACTGGAAATAGCACGCGGATGTACCCGCGGCTGCCGGTTTTGTCAGGCGGGGATGCTCTGGCGTCCTTACCGCGAAAGAAACGCTTCACTGCTGATGGAAATGGCTGAAAAGATGCTCCAAGAAACAGGTCATGAAGAAATATCGCTTTTATCTTTGAGCTCCGGCGATTACAGTTGTATTGAGCCTCTGATACAAAACCTGATGAACCGCTATCACTCCCGACGTGTAGCACTGGCGCTTCCTTCGTTGCGTGTGGAATCTCTCAACACAACATTAATGGAAGAAATCAAACGAACGCGAAAAACCAGTTTTACGCTGGCGCCGGAAGCGGGAACGGATAAAATGCGCCTGATTATCAACAAGGGCAACACCTCCGAAGACTTACTTTCCACCGTGGATAAAATATTCTCTGCCGGTTGGAAATCAATTAAACTCTATTTTATGCTCGGTCTGCCCAATGAAACCAAGGAAGATTGGGAAGGTATTGTTAATCTGGGATATGAAGCCCTGCGAGCCGCAAATAATCGCGGGCAGGTCACCATCAGCCTTTCCACCTTCGTTCCCAAACCGCACACACCTTTCCAATGGCAAAGACAGATTTCTCTGGAAGAAACTTATGAACGGCAGGACTTTATCCGTAAACGAATCAAGAACCGCAACCTGAGCGTCAAATGGCATGACGCAAAAATGAGTCTACTGGAAGGAATATTTTCACGTGGGAATGAAAGTGCGGGTGTCCTTCTGGAGGCCGCTTTTCGCAAAGGCTGCCGCTTTGACGGCTGGACTGAAATTCTGCGTTTCGACCTCTGGCAGGAAGCGATAACGGAAACGGGTTTTAAACCGGAAGATTTCACCCGCGAACGAAAGATTGACGAACGACTGCCGTGGGATAATATTGACTGCGGCGTGACCCGTGAGTTTCTGCTGGAAGAAAAACAAAAATCGGAAAATCAAACAGTGACTGAGGATTGCCGGTTTTCCGATTGTCAGAACTGCGGAGTATGCGATTTCTCCACAACAAAAAACATTTTTGCGGCAAAAGATGAAATCAAAACAGTTCCGCCATCGTCACCGGTTTCTGATATTGCAATCGGTACAGAAAAAAAATATCGTTTAACTTTCAGCAAAATTGGACACTCCCGTTTTTTATCGCATTTGGAACTATCCCAAGCTTTAGTGCGAGCTTTACGCCGCAGCAGCCTCACGATTGCTTATTCTTTCGGCTACCATCCGCATCCTAAAATATCCTTTGCCACCGCCACTGCCGTAGGCATGGGAAGCAGGCAGGAATACGCGGATATTACCGCGCAGGAATATCTATCAGATTTGAATTTGCTAAAGAGTGAAATAAATTCCGCCCTGCCTGAAGGCATTGAAATTTTAGAAATCAGCAAACTTTCTGCCGAAGAAAAGGCTATCGCTCAAATGTTAAAGGGCTTTGAATACGAACTTTACCTTCCCGACACTATCGATTCTTCACGCCTGAAGGCCATGGAAGAAAACATCAAGAGTTTTCTGGAGGCTTCTGAATTCAAAATACAAAAAATATCCAAAGGCAAAACCGTTATAAAAGACATCCGCCCTTTCGTGCAAAGTCTGATTCTTGATATCGCCGGCAAAAAAATTTTTTTCGCCGTGCCGCACATTCAGGAAGGCTCAGCCCGGCCCGCCGATATTATCGCGCATGTCTTAAAATCAGACACCGATGAATCCCAGAAGATTAGAGTAGTCAGAACAAAAAGCCTCCTACACCAGTCCTAAATTAAAGCGCTATCTTTGTT
>AWGX01000623.1 GCA_000495415.1 Smithella sp. ME-1
GCTTTCTGAAAAATATATTCACGCGGGAACTGCTCATGCCGTGAAAATCAGTCCACAGTTGCTTAAAGATGGTTATATGTATTTTCGAGATGCCTCGACAGATAAACGGCTGATGAATCATAAAGCGAAAAAAGCTGAAGGTATCGGATCGATTATTTCTGTGCCAGTGGTTGTCAAGGGTCAAATGCTGGGCATATTAAGCCTCTATACGAAAGAGATACGAACATTCACCAAAGATGAAATCGAGTTTCTTTCAATTCTCGCCGAGCAGGGAGGTGCCGCGATTGAAAGTGCCAACCTTATTCGTAAGCTTCGCAATCAATCAAAGATATTTTTGAAACTGGCCACAAGCATCTCAGCGAGTCTTGATGTTAAGACAATTTTACAAGCAATTACTGAGGATTTGGTGAAAGATCTGCGTATCAAAGCCGCTTCGATAAGATTGCTGGATGATAAAACCAGCACTGTAAAACTCGTCGCAAGTTACGGATTGAGCGATAAATATCTAAACACGATTGTCGCCGATAAAAACATCGGAAAAGCTTTGAAAGGTCAAACAATAGCCATTAAAAATGTGTTTGAGGACGATGGAATA
>AWGX01000624.1 GCA_000495415.1 Smithella sp. ME-1
GTTGAAATTAATCCTCTGATCCTTTATGAACAAGGTTTGGGCGCAAGGGCTGTTGATGTAAGAATAATACTTTCAATAAATGAGAGGTGAAATAATGGATAAGCTAGTTGTAACATCAATGCGTCAGAGCGCAGGTAAGACCAGTGTTATTATTGGCCTGGCAAAAGCATTGAACATGAAAACCGGCTATATGAAGCCCTTCGGTGAAAGACTGATCTATCGTAAAAAGAAACTGTGGGATTACGATGCCGCTTTGATATCCAATATTTTGGTGATGGAAGAAAGCGGTGAAAATCTGAGCATCGGCTTTCATCCTTCCAAGCTTATGTCCATGCTGGACGAAGAAATGACTAAACAAAAACTATCCGAGCTTCTGTCCATTGCCGGTGATAAAAAAGATGTCGTTTTTATCGAAGCCGGGAAAGATATCACCTACGGTTCTTCCGTTTATCTTGACGCCATCTCTCTAGCACAATATTTGGATGCCGGCTTACTGGTAGTGTCCAGCGGCAATGAAGACACCATTTTTGACGATATTATTTTTTTAAAGAAAAGAATTCAGATGGAGAAAGCAACACTGCAAGGCGTCATCATAAACAAAGTTACCAACATTAACGAATTCAATGATATTTACCTGCCCAAAATACATCAATTGGGGATAAATGTGTTAGGTGTAATTCCCTATTATAAAGAATTACCTTTCTTCTCCGTTAATTATCTGGCTGACCGTCTATTTGCCAAAATTATTGCGGGAGAAAATAACTTGAATGGTATAGTAGAAAATGTTTTTATCGGATCAGTTTCGGCAAGCGCTGTTTCGAAAGATCCTCTTTTCCAGGCGAAAAATAAAATTGTCATCACCAGTGGCGATCGCAGTGACATGATTGTGGCGGCACTGGACAGCCATTCAACAGCAATTATCCTGACAAATGATATTTTACCACAATCCAATATTATTGCCCGGGCCGAAAAGATGTGCATTCCTTTGCTTTTAGTTTCTACGGATTCTTATCAGACAGCCAAGCAAATAGATGATCTGGAAGCGCTGCCAACAAAAGATGACACAGAAAAAATCTGCCTGATCGAAAAGATGATAAGTGATCATGTGGATATTAAAAAACTTCATCTGGCAAAATAATTCGTCCCGTAACAAAAAAACCAACGGATTTAAGCTCAGGGCACGAAACATAACATGACAGAGCAAAAAAATGTGGAACAAATACAAGCACTTCATAAAATTGTTGATACAGAAGAAAGAAAGTTTCAGATAAGAAAAAATTACACTTATAATT
>AWGX01000625.1 GCA_000495415.1 Smithella sp. ME-1
AGCGCTTTGATTTAGAATTGGTATCAGGTCTTAGAACCAGCACCTGTATATATTCTCCTTCAAATCCTTAATATCGTCCTGCATAGTCATGTACAAACAGGCATTATTAATGGCCAGTCCTCCCTGATAAGCTAAGGCTGTCACCAGCATAACTTCATCTTCGGTAAATTCCTTCTGTCTGCCGCTGTATAAATTTAAAACGCCGATAATATCGTCCATGGACCTGATTGGAACATAAAGCATAGAAACAATACCCTCTTCTTTTTTTT
>AWGX01000626.1 GCA_000495415.1 Smithella sp. ME-1
CTTTTTAATACGGAAGGATCTATCCTCTATGAAAATCCGGCTGTGAAAAAAATCCTGGGATTCAATGTTAAGGAAAGAATAGGATCCAGTATATTTGATCTTATCCATCCGGATGACTTGAAGATTGCCACCGACAAATTCAATATAATAATCAAACAGACAAATTTCCTTGCTGAACGATTTGAAATACGTCTCCGGCACAAAAATGGAAATTGGCATACATTCGAGGTTACGGTAAGCAGCATTATAAAAGATGAAGAAATTGAAGGTGGAATTATTAACCTCAGAGATATTACCAAACGCAAGCAGGAAGAGGAGGAAATCAGCAAACTTACTTCAGTTGTCCGGTTTAGCAGCGAACTGGTGAACCTGGCCACTTTAGACGGGAAAATGATCTTCCTTAATGAGGCAGGCAGCAAAATGCTGGGAATAGCTCCGGATAAAGCTAAAGAACACTCCATCATTGATGTAATCCATGAACCTTATGTGGCGATGGTTAGGGACGAACTCCTTCCCGCGCTTCTGGCCGGGAAAAAGTGGGAGGGTGAGCTACAGTATCGCAACGTTCGGACCGGTCATCTGACCGATGTCTATGCCATGACATTCAATATCAAAGATACCCGTACGGATAAAATTCTTTGTTTGGCTAATGTTTCGCGTGACATCACCGCACATAAGCAGGCGGAGGAGGCACTGAAGCAAAGTGCAGAAAAATACCGCCTTCTGGCAGATCATATGAAAGACCAGGTGTGGCTCATG
>AWGX01000627.1 GCA_000495415.1 Smithella sp. ME-1
TTTTTTACAATCCCAACATTCATCCTTACCAGGAATATCAAAAACGTCGCCAGACGCTTATGGATTATTCCGATAAAACATTTTTAAATATAGTCTGGCCGGAAGGTTATCCGCTGGAAGAGTTTTTGCGCGTAGTTGCTAATTTAAAGGAAAGTGAAAGATGCGCTTTCTGCATAAGGGATCGTTTAGCCTACACTGCCGAAATGGCGATTCGGGATAAATACGATGGCTTTACGACC
>AWGX01000628.1 GCA_000495415.1 Smithella sp. ME-1
CCTGCCGTTCCGGAACTTGGTATGGCTAAGGGTTTTGATTTTCAGCTATTGGACAGAGGTGGATTGGGTCATCAAATGTTGATGAATGGCCAGTATCAGCTTTTAGGTATTGTGGCCAAAGACTCTCGGGTTGCCTCAGTACGTCCCAACAGCATGATGGATGTACCACAGTACCGCATCGACGTAGATTGGGAAAAAGCAGGTGCTATGGGTATAC
>AWGX01000629.1 GCA_000495415.1 Smithella sp. ME-1
GGATCATACTCCGCGAGAAATCTTGCTTTAAATAATTTCAGCATTTTAAAGATTTCTCATACCGACTCACTTGCCCGGTGCATGCAGGGTGTTGGGCGTGGGATGACATTTTCGTATTGCGACAAAATCTATTCACAAGAGAAAGAAGGAGAACAATGGAATACAAAGACATTATTTTTAACGTTGAAGAAGAAATTGCGACAATAACTTTTAACAGACCGAAAGTTTTAAATGCTTTGAATTACGAGGTTTTGACGGAACTTCTGGATGCGGTAACCATCTGCGAGAAAGATGAAAAAATCAAAGCTCTGATTTTAACCGGTGCGGGGGACAAGGCTTTCGTGGCCGGAGCGGATATCTCGCGGATGCAAAATTCTACATCAGTGGAAATGGTTTCCGTAATGGAACTGGGGCATCGTACGTTTAGACTGATCGAAACCATGCCCAAGCCGTCCATTGCCGCAGTCAATGGTTTTGCGCTGGGCGGCGGAACAGAACTTGCGATGTCCTGTGATATCAGGTTTGCATCGGAGAAAGCCGTTTTCGGTCAGCCGGAAATTTTAATTGGTGTTATTCCCGGATGGGGTGGTACACAGCGTCTGCCCAGGCTGGTAGGAATGGGAATAGCTAAGGAACTGATTCTGGGCGGCGGGCAAATTAACGCCCAGCGTGCCTATGAGATAGGATTGGCCAATAAAGTAGTTCCTCCGGAAAATCTCATGGAGGAAGCAAGAAAATTCGCTATGAAGTTGACCAAGTTGCCTCCCTTTGCCATGAAGATGGCCAAGGACGCGATAAATTACGGTTATGACCTGTCGCTGGATAACGCCAACAAGCTGGAAATAGGTTGCATTATACAGTGTTTCAGCACGCAGGATCAGAAAGAGGGCATGAAGGCGTTTCTGGAAAAAAGAAAGCCGAACTTTATCGGAAAATAGAAATTCAACGTTTTTATACCAAGGCTAAAACAATAAATCTGTCATTGCCGGGCTTG
>AWGX01000630.1 GCA_000495415.1 Smithella sp. ME-1
ACTCTTAGGGACAACAATACGTATTCTGACGTACAGAATTCATAAATACGGAATAGATTGTGAACAATTCAAAAATGTAAAGGAGAATTAGTGTTATGAGAAATCATCTGAAAAAAATAATTATGATTATTTTGCTTTTATTTGTTATTGCCGCCTTGCCTGTAATATCACGGGCCGAAGAGCAAAGTCAGCAAAAGCCGGAAGAAAGTAAGGTGACAGGAGAGATCGGATTGAGCGTGTTGAGCGCCTATATCTGGCGAGGGCAGGAGCTGACCCGGCACAGCGTTGTTGTGCAACCGGCGGTAACTGTGAGTTATAATGGGTTTGCTCTGAATGTCTGGGGAAATCTGGACACCAGACCCTATTCAGCAGGTGAAGCCAAATATGCTTCGCAGCAGACGGAAACAGACTATACATTATCTTATTCCAGAAAATTTGGAATTTTGCAGATAACTCCCGGTTATATTTATTATGCGTTGGAAGCACCATATTCAGGAGCAACCGATCCGCTTGATTCTCAGGAGATTTTCTTGTCACTGGGAGTGGATACAATTTTACAGCCGACCCTGACAGCTTACAAAGAAATCGATCATTATCATCAGTGGTATTTCTTGCTGGGCGTTTCTCATACGTTTGCGTTCAATAAAATAGCCAGCTTGAAACTGTCTGCGTCGGCCAGCTATTTGTTATCGACGGACGAAACGACTTATGCGAAATATGACAGCGACTCACTGGTAACTACGGACAAATTTAATAATTTTCACGACGGGATAGTTACGATATCCTTACCGCTGGCAGTTTACAAGACATTGACGGTTACACCGACAATATCTTACGTTTTTCCTCTGTCAGACGATGCAAGATACGAAATGAGAGCACGTAGTGTGCAAGGAGCGGCTGTTCCCTCCGACAAGGATAGTGAATATATCTATGGTGGAGTAACTTTAAGTTATACGTTTTAGAATCTATATTCTATATAAGTGACGGTTTTATTTATTGTAAGAATTCCTTCCCTTCTTTAATAAATTAGAACCGTCACTTGCTTTTCAACGCTTTCTTGATGTCACTAGCATAACGGGAAACTGTTTTTGTCAAATCGCGGTTGTTTTTATTTTCATCAATCAGACGCACTATAGCGCTTCCGATAACAACTCCGTCGGCAAATCTTGCAATTTCTTTGGCTTGTTGCGGTTGGGAGATGCCGAACCCGACTGCAATCGGCAAGTTTGTTATCTTGCGGATATTTTGCACTTCGGTTTTTATATTTCCGATTTTCGGCGCTGCGGTTCCTGTAATGCCGGTAATGGAAATATAATAGAGAAATCCCGATGCCCTGGCAGCAATCTTTTTTAATCTTGCCTTGTCGGTTGTCGGGGCTATAAGCGAAATGAAATCAATGCCCACCGCATCCGTATAAGTTCTAAGTTCTTTTGCTTCTTCGTACGGCAGATCAACAACCAGAACTCCATCTACTCCAGCCGCCCGTGCAGATTGAGCGAACTTTTTTACGCCATAAGCAAAAATAGGATTGAAGTAGCCGAAAAGTACGATAGGAATTTCGGAAACTTTGCGCACTTCAGCAATCATTTTCAAAACGCCATCCAGGGTGGTTCCCGATTTCAGAGAACGCTGGGAAGCCGCCTGAATAACCGGTCCGTCAGCCGTAGGATCGGAAAAAGGAACACCAATCTCCAAAATATCCACGCCGTTTTTTTCCAAATCAAAGATTAAATTTTTAGTAATGTCCAGTGACGGATCGCCCGCCGT
>AWGX01000631.1 GCA_000495415.1 Smithella sp. ME-1
CCGGCGCATGCCGGGGACTTTTTATAAAGCCGAATTAAGGAGGATACTCTTGAAAGTTTCGTATTATCCGGGCTGTTCGCTGCACGCGACAGGAAAAGAATATGATCAGTCCATGAAAGCCGTCAGTCGCGCCCTCAACATCGAACTGAAGGAAGTTGACGACTGGTCCTGCTGCGGAGCGTCATCCGCGCACAGCACTAATTTTGATTTATCCATTGCGCTTTCGGCACGCAACCTGATTCTCGCGGAAAAAGATGCGATGGATGTCATGGTACCATGTGCCGCTTGTTTCAATCGTTTTAAAACAGCCGAACATCATTTAAAAGACGACAAAGACCTCAAGGCAAAGATTGAAGGCGTGGTCGGATCAAAATATCTGGGCGGTATCTCGATTCGCAATCCCATCGATATTCTGTACAATGACATCGGTATTGATACACTGACTAAAAAGGTCGTTAAGCCGCTGACTGGTTTGAAACCGGTTTCTTATTACGGTTGTTTACTGCTCAGACCACCGGAAATTTGTCAGTTTGAAAATTATGAAAACCCGTTCATGATGGATAAAATTATGGCCGCAATGGGTGCTGATGTGAAAAACTGGTCTTATAAGACGGATTGCTGCGGCGGTTCACTGGCCATCAGTAAAACGGCTATAGTTGTTGATATGTGCGATAAGCTGATGAAAGCGGCCCATGAGGCTGATGCCAATTGCGTTGCAACGGCCTGTCCTCTGTGTATGGCCAATCTGGATATGCGTCCCAGCGAAGGAAAGAAACTGCCGGTGTTTTATTTTACGGAACTGATTGCACTGGCCATGGATCTTCCCGGATCAAAAGATACATTTAAATCTCATATTTTTGACCCGCAACCGCTTTTGAAACAATTGGGGCTGATTTGATAATTTTATAGTTTAAGTAAACTTCTTATTTAGGGAAAATTATGGAAAAACGTTTGATAAAAAAAGATGCTCTCGCGGGCATTGCCAAAAAAATGGCCGAAAAACTCCTTGTCTGGGCGCCGGTGAAAAAAGAAGATAATATTCTTTTTGAACCACTGCAGAAGAATGCTGAACCGCACTTTGCTTATTTGAATTCTAAAAACGCGCCTAAAAATGTTTTCTTCCCGCACACGGAAACCATGATGAAGTATACCAGTACTCCCAAAGGTATGGTTTTTTCAGCCGAAGAGAACAAGTCGGATGAATCGGTGTTGTTTGGAGTGCGCCCCTGTGACGCTCACAGTTTTGTCCTTCTCGATAAGCTCTTTGATCAGGAAAAATACAAAGACGGTTACTACATTGCTAAAAGACAAAACACGACTGTTATTTCTCTGGCTTGTGTCAAACCGCCTTATGTCAGTTGTTTCTGTACTTCAGTTGACGGCGAACCTGTTTCTGCGGATGGTGCGGACATAATGCTCACTGATATCGGATCAGACTATTTGGTTGAATTTATAACTTCCAAGGGAGAAAAACTGTCCTCTTATTTCGGCGATACCAAAGCGGACGCTGCCGCCGAGACCAAGAAAAACGAAATCGCGGTAAAAGCTAAAGAAGCGATTAAATCAAAAATTCCTGCTCATGAAATCAAACCGATTCTCGATAAGAATTTCGATAATCCCTTCTGGAACACGATTCATGGAAAATGCCTGGCCTGTGGAACCTGCACTTATTTGTGTCCCACCTGCCATTGCTTCGATATCAGCGACGAGGTAAAAGGCAGTGACGGCGTTCGCCTTCGTTCGTGGGATTCCTGCATGTTTCCGATGTTTACCAGGGAAACATCGGGTCATAATCCGCGGTCGTCTCAAAAGGAAAGATGGCGTCAGCGCACGATGCACAAATTCAAATATTATGTGGACATGTTCAATTCTATTGCCTGTGTCGGTTGCGGCCGTTGTGTTATGTCTTGTCCGGTGAATATTGATATAAGAAAAATTGTTGAAGATATTTCAAAATTATAATTAGGGAGTTAGTAATGCAAAACCCGTATATACCTTATCCCGTTGTGGTGGATAAAATCATTACTGAAGTTGACACCAAAGACATCAAAACTTTTCGTTTTAAATTTGTAAATCCGGAAGATGAGCAGAAGTATGCATACATACCGGGCCAATTCGGCGAACTTTCCATTTATGGCAAAGGCGAATCGCCCATTGGTATTGCTTCATCTCCGACACAAAAAGGTTATGTGGAATTCACGGTTCAAAAAGCCGGTGTGGTTACTACGGCGCTTCACGAAGAATGCATATGAACACTGTGTGTATTATTGGTCATGATAATTCTTCCTCCACGGGTGTATATTTTCGCCTGCACATCGCTTTCCTCTCGAAAACCGTTTCCTTTACTGTAAAAGGTATCAATATCGTGGGACAGCAGAAGATCTCTCTTTGCCAGAAAAATAGCATGGGTAAAAGGAAGCTCGATATCTCCCTCAAATTTTGCATCTAAATTAATATAGAAAAACCGAAAATCAAAAGGCGGCACATCTCGTTTTTCCAACTTATAACGAACAATTGCAGAAGCAACATTTTCTCCCGGCTTACGATAAAAATGACGCCCCGAAACAATGTCCGCCTTTAAACTTTTTAATTTTTCCAGGCAAACTTCTGTATAATTTTCCTCCAGGAAATCGTCATCATCGCCGAAAAGAATAAATTCTCCGCTGGCCGCCAGAAGCCCCCTCCGCCGGGAATAAGGAGCACCTTTTCTTTTTTTGTTTTTTAAATAAAGCGTTTTTATCAGTAGATATTTGCGGCTGAATTCATCGACAATAGCTGGTGTGTCATCTGATCCTCCATCATCAACAATAATAATCTCTTGAACAAATTTTTGCCGGTAAAACGAATCAAGAACCTGAGAAAGGGTATATCCACGATTAAAGGTAGGAATAATAACACTGATCATGAAAGTATGAGTAATTCGAATTTGATAATTTTTTCTCGCTCAAAAAACTAGTATAGTGTCCCCTGATTTTGTCCTGTCCCCTGATTTTGTCCCTGATTTGTTAATTTATCTTTTTATTAAATCTTTTAAGATGTTCTCGTAGTGTTCGTCAACTTCTGCCTGTTTCTCAAAAGTCAACTTTATTGCCGAACATATTTTACCAAACTCAATAGTCTCATTTAAACCTAATTCCTTGTCTTTGGCATTTTTTATCCAACGCTGAATTGGTTTATTTTTTCCTACTTCCCATTCCCACATTGCTTTATTAATGCCAGAAAAATATTGCGTTTCATTTATATAAAGTTGTGCATCAGTTTCCCTGAAATCTATTTCGTTTACCTTATTGTTTCCTTTTCCATTGAATTTTATTAGAGGCTTTGAAAGTTCCTTTGATGTTAACAGATGCAATTCAACTAATGTCTTGCCAATGTCGACAATAATTTTAAAAAGTTTAAAGTCGGCTGTGAAAGGAATTTTGGGATAATCTATCTGCAATTGTTCAGCAAAACCTTCTCTGTATTTTGGGCAATATAATAAAGCATAGACGTAATGAAAAATTGATTCAGTTAAGTCTTTTGTCTTGTATTGTTTTACAATGGTTTGCTTAAACTCTGTTTTAATATTACTTTTTTTACTTGCTCCGAATAAACCGCCTTCTACTTCATAAATCCAAAGAGGGAAAACATAAGATTGACCACCAAGGAAGTTTATATCTACTATGTCTTTTGAACAAAAGACATGATTGTAATAGTTATCAAAATGTCTTTTTTTAATTATTAGGGATAAATTTGCACCTATATAGAGATTTTGCATTACAGCAATTCTATCTCTGTCAACAAAAAGAGAATCATAATAGATAAATTTATTATCGAAAGGCTTGTGTGCAAATGGTTTAATTTTTTCTATTTCTGCCTTTTTGAATTTTGACTTTATCTTTTCAACATCAGCGGCTGACCAATTCTCAATTTGAAATGTCTCATTTATTATATCTATATCCTTCAAAGTTCCAAAAAGATTAAATCTATTTTCTAGCTCTTTTACTGAATACCCTAGAACGAAATGGTCTCTACCAGATTTCACACCACTAATATTCTGGTCTAAAATTTCATCTATTGCCCAAAATGAGTTATATAATTCTTCTTCGTTATAATTTTTCTTCTCAAAGAAAAAGTAAGTTGGGTCAATATTTAATTTCTCAAATGGTGTATTGCTAATGTTATGTTTTTCTAAATATTCATATTTAGTATTTCTGTCTCCATACAGCTCTGAGTAATAAAGCTTTGCTAAACTTTCATTTTTTTTCTTCCCGGTTTTTACACCTATCAAAATTGCCGTTCCTACTCTAATGTCAAAAACGTTTTGATCTTTTCCCCCGTCAGGTGCTTTTTCATATAATTTACCGTGTAAATTAAACACGTACACTTTGTCAAAAGATTGCAGCAGTTGTTTTCTTAATCCTTTAAATGCTGATGTATTTAAGTAAGTATTTTTTGTTATCAGCCCCATTATGCCTTTGCCAACCTGCTCAATTTTCCAATGACAAAACCTGATAAACTTTGCATAATCATCGGAAAGTAATTGAATGTTTTTTTCATCTTTTACATCTTCTTTATACAAATCCATTATTTCTTCTATAAAATCAGATTTGTTATAAGAGGCAATGGAATATGGAGGATTACCCATAATCGCTAAAATGGGTTGTTTCTTTTTTACAAGTGTGGCTTGTTTACTTTCTTCTGATAGTGAAGCCATTCCTGGAATACGCGTTTGTTCTAAATCTTCAATTTCTAATGTGTTGGTTAAGTATAATTTGAATCTGTCTTTGTCTTTCATTTTGTAGCCATATTCATCTAACAGGAAAGACATTTTAAGATGGGCTATGGCATAAGGCGCCATCATTAACTCAAAGGCATAAAAGTTTTTCAGGATGTGTTCTTTAATGAAATTTGCTCTGTTACCTTCACCATATTTACCTGTGAAATCTTCAATAGCAAATTTTGCAGTTTGAGCTAAAAACGTTAATGTGCCGCCCGCGGGGTCTAGCACTGTCACATCTGTATTAGCAAAGCCGTCCTCTTTATCAAAATCATTTTTTAGTATTTCATTTACAGAATGGACAATATAATTTACCACCGGCTCGGGTGTATAATAGACGCCTCTTTGTTCTCTAGTTTTCGGGTCGTACTTATTTAGAAATGTCTCATAAAAATGAATGATTGGGTCTTGTCCTTTTCCTTTTTTATAATAATCTTGAAGTATTTTTGAAATGTCGGCAGCGTTAAGAACAGCAGCAATGTCATCAATAATGACTTCCATTTGTTGAGGCAGACTGCCTAAGGAAATAAATTGAAATACATCTTTTAAAATTCCAATTGTTGGAGGAATAAAATTGTAAGCAAGCTTTCTACTAAATGTACCATCTGTCCTGGTTCTCGCGGAAAATAATCCGTAAGCAATCGTCTGTGCATACAGGTCTGCAAAATCTTCCTTTGTCAATCCGGCAATAAGATATTTTTGAAATGCGTCATAAAATCCTAAAACTTGATTGCTATCATTTTCTTCGTCTTCTAATTCTTGATGGATTACTTCCTCCTTTAAAAAACGAGTCCGCTTTGCAAGTTCAATAGCAAGAGTTTCAGCCGAAAATACTTTTGGTAATGAAAAGCTAAAAAATTTATCAAATAGACTTAAAAAGTTTTTTTCATTTTCAACAGGCGGATGGGTTTTGAGTTTTCTGGCAATAAAAGGTCTGCCAATAAATGTCTGTTCTATAATTTTTCCGTCACGATAAAGTCTAAACTCATAGAAGTCCGTTAAAATTACATTGGGAAAAGTGTCTCGATAACGCTTTAATTGTTCGCTTGATTCAATACGATCTAAGTCAGCACCTGGCACTTTTGCTTCAATATATCCAACAATATTTAGCTGACCGTCCCAGATTCTAAAGTCAGGATTTCCCGCTTCTGTCTTTTTAGGTAGAATTGTGATGTGAGTTTTTCTTTTCCCGATTGATTCAGAAAATACTTTCACAAGATTAGAAAGATGAGGATAGTAACTTTCCTCTCTTGCGTCACCCTGGATTGTGGTGTTTGCTATATCTGTTAAGTATTTTTTTAGCATTAAGCCTGTCATGATTTAACCATAGCGCATCAGCCTTACTAGTCAATTACTATTTCATAGTTGATTTTTTCTTTGCCAAAGCAATCGCAGTTTGAATCATAATAAATAATAAGTTCGTCATAGCTACCATACATTTTACTTATGTAACCATAGTCATCTAAAAAATCATATACGGGTCGTTCATTCGACGCTTCCCATTTTTGATATTCCTCAGAATTATTAATTTCTTCTGGTACTGATTCTATAATAGCGCCTAAAATTTCATAGTACAAATCGTTTAAATCATCATTTGCGTTTTCGCTACGATCGATTAAAGAATTCACTGCACGTGCTAGTTCAATTGCTTCAACGCGGATGGCACCACAAAAACTGCATTCCACATAACTATTTTGATCTAACGCGGCTTTAATTTCATTAAATATCTTTTTATTTGTGATTTCTGCTTTAGCTATTTTCATGCCGTACTTTCAACATCAAAATCCAGGGACACCTTACTGGTTTTTAGGGGCTGTTCAAAAGTGCTGAGATG
>AWGX01000632.1 GCA_000495415.1 Smithella sp. ME-1
GGTATATAAATTAAAATAGTCGCGGTATGACAACATGCCGGGGAAATAGGGCATAATATCTTCGGTTAAGTCCATACATGTTTTTGCTTTTAACATTTTTCGAAAATCATATTTTTGGGGGAAAAGACTCTGTTTTTTAATCAAAGACAGCTTCCATTTTCTCAGGAAATATTTGCGGTAAAAGAAATAACCGTTATCGATTGCCAAAGAAGATATGTAAGGATCAAGCGGAGGACTGATGGCGAAGACATGTTTTAGATTTGTTACCGGTGTAATCCGGTGTTTCATGGCGAT
>AWGX01000633.1 GCA_000495415.1 Smithella sp. ME-1
TGTGGTATTTCCCGTATGTGGAAAAAAAGAAGTGATATTCAGAGAAAACGAATCGTTTCTATAGGTGAAATCTGGAAAATTCTTGATAAAAGCTTTTTACCTCGCTTATCACAATTTAGGTGGATGTCCTTCTAAATGCCAAATATATCTGCTATTATTGTCAACTACAATGCCGGTTCTATATTGACTGAAACTGTAAATTTGCTTTTAAACTCGGATTTCGTTGCCCGGGTAATAGTCGTTGATAACTGTTCTACAGATAACAGCATGAAACCTATTGAGAATCTGGCAATTTCACAATCAAATCTGCTGTGTATTCGCAATAATAAAAATCTGGGTTTTGCTAAAGCCTGTAATATTGGTGTAACCGCTGCCGGGGGAAATGAATATTTGCTTTTTCTGAATCCGGATTGTCTTCCTGATAAAGATGCTTTGGAGAAATTGTTTCTCTGTATGAAATCATCGCGGCAAACGGGGATGGCCGGGCCGCTGGTTCTCAATCCTGATGGTACAGAGCAACCGGGAGGGCGACGTGCTGTGCCTACACCCTGGAGATCTTTCGTCCGGATCTTCGGCTTTTTCAATTTCAGCAAACGCTATCCCAGGCTTTTTTCTGATTTCCTTCTTCATCATCAGCCACTTCCGGATGTTCCTGTTGAGGTTGAAGCTATTTCCGGATCATGTATGCTGGTAAGTTGTGTGGCGCTGAAAGATGTCGGCCTGCTGGATGAAGGGTATTTTCTGCATTGTGAAGATCTGGACTGGTGCATGCGTTTTCGTCAAAAAGGTTGGAAAATAATGTTTGTTCCTGGTGCTCGTGTAACTCATCATCAAGGGACGTGCAGTAAAACGAGGCCGATTTTTGTGGAATGGCATAAACACAAAGGTATGATGCGTTTCTATGGAAAAT
>AWGX01000634.1 GCA_000495415.1 Smithella sp. ME-1
GTTCAATGTTCTACGTTCAACGTGAAACAATTGCAAAAATGAGATTTGTCATTTAAGCAATTGCCCGCATTTTTTCCAGCCGATGACTTTGATACCTTTTTGAGTATAGGATTCGTCACCACCATAGATTAACGTCGGTGATACGGCTTTTTTCCCCGCCAGCGCAAGCCATTTTTCCAGACCGGTAAAGGCTTCATTGGTGATTGTCCGGCCTGATTTAATTTCGATGGGCATGAGATTTGTCCCCTGTTCGGCAATCAAATCAATTTCATTGCCGTTGCTGTCACGCCAGAAAAAGAATGATGGTTTTTCGCCTTTGTTTAGTTTTGATTTAACGAGTTCCGAGATGATAAATGTCTCAAAGAGACTTCCTCGCAATGGATGCGTTATCATTTGTTCCGTTGTTCTGATTCCTAAAAACCACGCGGCCAGTCCGGCATCATAGAAATAAAGTTTGGGCATTTTAATCAGCCGCTTATTAAAATTGACAGAGTGAGGACGGAGAAGAAATACAAGATAACTTGCCTCCAGCACGGATATCCAGGCTTTGGCAGTGTTATGGGTAATGCCGCATTCTGTAGCCAGCGATGAAAGATTGAGCAACTGTCCGGTACGTCCCGCACAAAGTCTTACAAAACGCTGGAAAGTTTCCAGTTCATGAATCTTGAGCATCTGCCGCACATCGCGTTCAACATAAGCTGTCACGTAAGCGCTGTACCAGCTGGAGGGTTCTAACTTTCGATCATAAATCGGCGGATAGCATCCGGTTAACAGCATGTCGTCAATTTTCGCCGGAAGCTTACTTGCGGCAGTTAATTCAGGCGTGGCAAAAGGAAGAAGTTCGACAAAAGCCGTGCGCCCGGCAAGGGATTGAGTAATCCCCGACATAAGGCCGAATTGTTGAGAACCTGTTAGAATATAAAGGCCCATGCGTCCTTCGGTATCAACCATCGTTTGAAGATAGGAAAGAATCGCGGGACAACGCTGGACTTCGTCCAGAACAGCGCCTTTGGGGAAACGCGCCAGGAAGGCACGCGGATCATCCTGAGCGGCCTGTCGCAAATCAGGTTCTTCCAGGGAAGCGTAAGGCTTGTTTTTGAATACCGCTCTGGCTAGAGTTGTTTTGCCTGACTGACGCGGCCCCGTTATTGTAACGATGGGGAACCCGCGTAACAGATTTCTAATTGTTTTTTCCGCGATTCTATTAATCATGGTTGGCTTCTAACAGATGTTATGCAATTTGTCAATTACTTTTACAATTAGCATAGTGAATGAGCGACAATGAAAAGAAGACTGGATTTACCCTAAAGGGCACCATGGCCGGCCTACGCCGGAATGACAGACATTAAATCA
>AWGX01000635.1 GCA_000495415.1 Smithella sp. ME-1
CCGCCGCTGCCGCATCCTATAAAAAGAGATGCTGTCAGTAATATACCGGCTGTTATCAGTATCAAGTTTTTCTTTCTACTGCGATTACGCCATCCTAAGAAAGCAAAAAAAGGTAAAATAAAACCAACAGCACCAAGCAAAGCACCATTTTCATCTACATTAAATGTACGAAGGTTGGTTGTAAAACCTGAATTTTCGGCGATTTGCAGACGGTAAGTCACATTTCCGCCTTCCGGATCGGTTGACTTCTGCCAGTACAATTTAACACTGGTTCCAAAAACAGTAAATCCATTGGATGGACTTGAAAGAACAGGGCTTGCCGGAGGCTCGTTGGTATCAACCGGAGGGCCTTGACGATATATGCCGCTGGCCGTTCCCACAATGATTGTTTGGTTCGGTAAGCATTCTATCTCTGTAGTATAGACCGATGTATCACTTGATATTGTAATATCGCCCCAGCTATCTCCACCATCAGAGGAATACTTGATGTAATTTGATCCCGTCGTTGAATACACATATCCTGACACCGGATCATAGGCAAGATCTCCTCCAGACGGACTACTGATAACATTTGTCCAAGTTTCCCCGTAGTCTTTGGAACGATCCAGTTGCCACCCGTCAGAGATTGCAAACAGCCAATCGTTAGGTCCTGAAATGATGTCTACCATCCAATAAATAGAACCCTTTGATATCCATGTGCTGCCGCCGTCTGTTGATTTATTAATTCCGCTGTTATACGTTCCCGCAAGAAGCATGCCGGTTGCGCCGGAAGCGTCAGCCTTGCCGCTGTATATCGAATAGACATTATTCCATGAATCAATATTGATTTGTGTCCATGTCTCGCCGAGATCGGCAGACCGGAACACACCTGCTCCATTCGATGTGACAAAGAGCTTGTTGGTATAAGAATCAAACGTCATGGATACAGGAGGGTCGTTTCCGATTAATCCTGTGGCTGTTGCCTGCTGCCAGG
>AWGX01000636.1 GCA_000495415.1 Smithella sp. ME-1
TCTTATCCCCTGGAAGTTTTCTTTGAACCTCTTGAAACAGCAGGTGTTTTTCTCCGGAATAATTATTTTTACCTTAACGCACAAGAGAATAAAGATTTAAGAAAGCATTATTTTATTTCCTGGTATAAGAAAAAAGCATGGGAATATATCAGTCAGCGTATTGATTTTTTCAGCGAAACGCTTAAATTGCATTATGGAAATGTTAAGATAACATCAGCTGAAAAAAGATGGGGTTCCTGTTCAGCAGATAATAATCTTTCCTTCAGTTTCCGGTTAATCATGACACCGCCGGATATAATTGACTACGTGATTGTACATGAGCTGATGCACATTATTGAAAAAAATCATTCGCCTAAATTCTGGCAACGGGTGGCTGCTGTTCTGCCGAAATACAAAACTCAAAAACACTGGCTCAAAGATCACCACCGCAAATTTTTACTATAAGCCTCTGGAAAGGACTGTAAAAATATTTATATGGAAAATATCGAAACCGTTG
>AWGX01000637.1 GCA_000495415.1 Smithella sp. ME-1
GAAAAACAAATTGAAATTTTAGATGAAAAAATTAAATCGCTGGAAGAACAGCTCAGCGATCCCAAAAACTTCAGCGACTTTGTTTTGCTCCACCAATTAACTCAGGAAATCGCCGCAGACAAAGAAGCCCTCGATCAATACTATCAACGTTGGGAATGTTTGACTGAGTTATCAACATAATTCCTCTTGACAACTCTTTTCCAATATGGCAGTGTACAGGCGAGCGGTGAGTCCGTTACAGGTTGTTCGGGGTGTTCCCATCCATCGGTTGGCAAAAGCTTCGACGCAAAAAGCCTGTGAGGCACGCTCGTTTTTATTTGTCCGGCAGATAGATAGAATCATATTTTATCTTTCCCTTAATGATATCGTACCATTCTTTTTTCCGTCGTTCATGCTTTTCAAAAATTGCATATGAAAATAAATCAACCGCCTGTAATGCGCAATTTTCAATTGAATTTACGTGATAGATATTAAGAGGCACAGCAGGATCAATTTTTGATTCAAGTTCTCTGTAAATATATTTATTAAACTCTACGATTTCGGGTTTGCTTTTTGATTTATCAATAGTCAATTCTACTTTTTGTTCTGCATTTTCATATGGAATTTGATCAAGCACTTGTCTTGCAATAAAGTTATATACGCGTGATTTCTGTTTAACAAGCGATTGATATACGCGCCGCTTGTTTAGTACTATTGAATAAACCGCAAAATCTAAATCACATATCTGTTTGTAAAAATATTCCTTTATCTCAATGGTTGTTTTTGTCCCCTTGAGTTCCTCAACTATCCTTTTACGTTTATTCTTCGGATTCAGCTTTCTTTTTAGAGTTTTCTTGACGCCGTTTATCAGACACCTATTAGCTTCATTTCCCTTGACGGCAAGTATTGTCACGACAAAAAACTTTGATGGCTTTTTGTTTACAAAATCAAATCCAAGATCGCCGCTTTCATCAAGGTAGAGATATAGCACTATCTTTAGTCCTTTCCCTTTTCACCATTCACTATTCACCGTTTTTCCATAGCGCCAATTAAACAGAACCGTCCCGATTATTCTGGGTCGGCTCGGCTTATTTTCAAGCTGCTTTGAGAGGATGAATTTTCTTTATTTCAATTTTATACGACTGCTGCGCCTTCCAAAGATCATGTGTCCGCTGTGCGTTTAACCAAAATTCAGGCGTATTACCAAACAAACGGCTCAGACGAAGCGCCATGAGAGGAGTCAGCGCACGGCTCTCCCTTAACAACTCATTGACTGTTTGACGCGAAACACCAAGCGCTTTGGCTAGCCCTGCAACATTGAGATTATAATCCGGCATAAAATCTTCTCTAAGTATTTCACCCGGATGTGTCGGCTTTACTTTTCGCTTCCCATTATATTTTATACTCATATCGTCACCCCTCATTAATGATAATCAGTTATTTCAACATCATATGCGTCACCTTCAATAAACCGGAAACAAATCCTCCATTGGTCATTGACTGATATTGCATATTGAGACTCGACGACTATAGGAGTCGTTAGTCGAATTATCCCAGAAGCGTAGCGACGTGGGATATTGACCCTTTCTATCATCTTTTAGCGCATGCAGATGATTACTCGGTGGTATTTTCAAATCTTCGAGGCACGTTGCCCAATCTATATACTCAAGGCGCCTTATCGCTCTTTTGCGAATATCAGGCTGAAACTTCTTCGATTTACCCGTAATGAATAAATCATACGTATGTTTGTCGGCAAACGTTTTTATCATGAGTAGTGTGTAACGTGACTCGTGACATTTGTCAAGAAAAAATAATGACACTCTTTAAGAACGATCGCAGTGAAATTCGAAGAACAAGTTGCATTGTATGGGCGCTAAGCGCCTTGTGACCGCCGTCATTCCGGACGCAGATGACCTTTAGGTTACATGCGCCTAGCCGGAATCTATTCCTCCTCTGTCTTTCCCGCGCAGGCAGCGAAGCCTGGCGCATGCAGGGGGAATCCAGTTTAATAGGGCGCTGTCCCTAATATTTACGCTGTCCCTAATATTTACGATTAAAGATTTGACCCCAGTTCCCCCAGTTGTATTTACAGTAATCATTTTTCTTTCATAGTCACTCTGTCGCTAACTGCTAATGAAAGTATTTGATATAAACTTGTCAAAATAGTTTCATCAATCCCAAATGCTTTTAAAACTGTCTTGTCAAAATGCTTGCGATCCGCTTTCTTTATCTCTTCAAAGAAGGTTTCAATCTCTCTTTGCTTCAATGGTTGAAATGCTTCTAATATTTTCTTCTTCGCTTGTGCATTTAATTTGTTTGGATTCAAGACACGAAGTGCTTTAAAATAATTTGCATTAAGGTCTAATGCTCCTAAATTTCGGGATGTGCCTCTCATTTCAATTGTCAGAAAAGTTACCACCGAATTAAGTAACGCTGCAATAAGTTTAATATCGTTGTTTTCAGTTACAGTAATTGCAACAAGTCGTTGGTCAATCGTAAATGCTTCTTCTGCGAAACTGAAAAAGAATCTTTCAAATGGATTTATTGCTGTTACAATGTTTGCTTGCTTTGGTCGCAAGGAGTACCAAAACGGTTTGTGTCCTTCGCATGCTTCTTGGATTGTCTTTGTGCCATTCTTATTTTTTGCGTTCTTGAATTTCTGAATCCACTTGTAAGCACCTGCGTAATTTGCTTTCAGTTTTTCTAAAGGCAAGTCGCAAACAAAAAGATAATTTTCGTAGTTGCCGTCAAACGCCAATGTTGTCAATTCAGTTGGGCTTTTTACATACGGTATAAGAAATTTCTTTTCAATTCCACTTTCCCGAACTTCCTTTGTTGGAATAACAAACATGTCATTCCAACCTGTTCTCTCGCCTCTGAAAGCATCAATTGTGTTTGGATACAGTTGGGTTGTGTGTTCATCAAACTTTTCAAACAAATCTGCTGAAATAAAGTAGGCGTCCCAATTCTCTTGTTCGGATAATGAACTTTCAAGTTTTTGTTTTGATACTATGCTAACACTGATTGAACCGTCTGCTTTGCTAAAGAGATTTGAAAAATTTTTGTCTTTCGTCCAATCTGATTTTTTTGGATTATTACAATTATCAACGTCCGTATAAAAATTTTCAATTTCTTTTAACTGCTCTACAATATTTTCTTGATTAAAAGTTTCTTCCAGTTTGAAATTTACGGTTATAAATCTTGTTGGCTCGTTACTTTGTCGGTGTTGTATAACGGAAAATATTGTAGAAACTTTTGAATCACTAAACCAATGCTCTGCATTGCTTCTCACAATGTATTTTATGTGGAAGTTATCTAACAAAAATTTCTTAAACTGAAAACCATATTCTTTGCCAAGCCATGCATTTGACGTGATTGCGGAAAGCAATCCGTCTTTCTTTAGAAAACTGATTGACTTGTAAACGCAATAAGTAAAATAATCTGAACGTTCATTTATTTTGAATGAATTGTCTTTGAGAAACGCTTTTTGTTTCGCTTCAAACTTCTCTCTAAAATATGTTGTCAATACATCATTCGGAATATCTTCTTGTTGAATAAAAGGAAAGTTACTTGCGATTGCATCAAATATAGGAATTGGTTGTTCAATATGTTTTTGATAATTATTGGAATCAGGAAACACAACTTTCATTTTCGGTTCGAGATTGAAATAATCATCTCTTGTTACTCTTGGAAAATTGTCAGCTTGATCCTTGATTCGTTGCTTGTAAAGATTGATAACAGAAAGTATAGCAGGAAAATGAGAAATGTCGTTGCCCCAAATTTGATTGAGTAACTGAACATGGTTTGTGTTTCCATGATAGTTGAGTATCTGATAAAAGGAATTTAAAAATGTTCCTGTTCCTGATGTCGGGTCAAACACAAAATCATTTGCTGTTTGTATTGCAGGAAATGAAACAAGGTTTGCAAGAGTTGCTGGTGTAAAGTATTGTCCAAATTTTTGTTTCTCATCTTTCGGAACAAGATTTTCGAGTATCGTTCCGATAATAGCAGTTGGTAAAACCTTAAAATCAAATTCAGTTATCGCATTAAAAAGTTCAAACAAAGTTTCATTAACTGTTTCATTAAATTCTACTTTGTCCGTGAAATATGGCTGATAAACTGCTTGGTAATCAATTCTGCTGGCAGCATCAAAATAATTTTGTAATGCTTGTTTTATATTTTTTGAATTTTTCAAATCAAGTTGTTGCAAAATACCTGATAAGTTTTCAGAAAGTGTCAGATAGAAAATGATCTTGCCAATTAGATTGTAGAAAGTGAATTTCGCCAGCACTTCTTCCTCAATAACATTCGCTGGTCTTCGTGATGATGACGCCATAATTTTGAGAGTGGAACTCTCATAGATTTTCCATTGATTAAACTCTTTACGAAAAGACGCGTCAGCACCTTTTAACCTCACAATTTCACTTTGGAACTGAGGGAGAATAATTTTTGCTGCTTCTTTTACTGATTCAACAAAGCTTCCTGAAATATTTATAGCTTGTCTTAATTCTCCGTTCTGACAAAATTGTTCAAGGTCATGGAGAATTTCATTCAATCGTTTTCTTAAGGATGGTTCGTGTTTTCTATATTGTGTCGGATCTGCTAAATCATCTCTATTGTTTATGTTTTTCTCTTTTGGATACTCTTTTAATTTAGAAATGCTGCCAATAGAGTATGTATTGTTTTCAATTTTCCAAATGATTGCTTCCGCACCGTTCCATGTAACAAATGAATCTGATTTTATTCTTTCTGCTTTTTCAAGTGCATTCAAAAGCATTTTTCGGTCGTCTACTTCTGTGTCTGGAAATTTTAATTCCCAACCATTGAAAATAATTCCCGAAACTTTGTCTGTAAATAAAAGCACATCGGGAAATTTTGTTTTCCCCGATTCAAGTTTTATTCCTGCATCATTAGTGGCATCTTGGAAAACGGTTCTGCCTTCACGAATCTCTTCCTGTAGCCAACTAATTAGCTTTCCTGCCCAAACTCTTTCGTTTAGTTTTACTTGCATAATTTAATGTATGGTATTTTATTACTGGTCTTTCAAAAAGTGAAAGTGTCGAATCTTCAAGTTCTTTTTTCTTTAATGTTTCCTCAATTCTATTAGTGCAAACTTTTATGTAGTCAATAGGATGCACTTTATGCAGCAGAATATCCTCATTTTTCTCAATGCCTACAAACATTCTTCCTTCTAAAATTGCTGCTAACAAAAAGCTGCCGCAACCAGCAGCATTATCAAGAACAATATCTCCAGGATTTGTATATGTCCTTATTAAATATCGCCCAAGCTCTATTGGTTTTTGAGTTGGATGTAAAACAGGTCCTTCTGATTCAGCAGTTTTTTTATAGACAACGTCATCATAAACTAAGTTATCCACTCTCTGTTCTTCGTAAAATACTACATCATTAGGATAGCGTTGCCCATCGCTTTTAACGTGTTGAGATTTAAAATCTCCATAGCTTCCCGTGTATTGATTCTTGCGATAACCCTTATCATAAGGTTCACCATTAGTCATTTGAGGATTATAGGTCGGTTGTTTTTTATAAAAAATACAAATATCCTCATGTTTACGAAGTGGTTGAATTTTGGCATTGAGAAAATTCGTTGATTTTGATTTTATCCAAACTATTTTATATTTAAAAAGTTTTTCATTACTAAGAATAAGTTTTGCGGTAAAAAGTCCTTGTGCTGTTAGTGCAATGCATCCATTATCTTTTATTATTCTTTCGTACGCATGCCAAAGCATTTCAAGGTCAATAACAGAATCCCATTTGTTTTGTGTTGTTCCATATGGAAGGTCACAGAGTATCATATCAATCGACTTATTAGGAAATTGTTTCATTACATCCAAACAGTCACCTTGAATCACCTTGTTAATATATTTATCAATTGTCATTTTACTCATTTTCTGTTGAAGCTAAAGTTTGATAAAAATTGTAGTTGGAGTATATGAAGACTGGCCTTGTATGTCAATTGATTTATGAACACAAAACGGGATGTGTGTTGTCAATGTTTGTTATCTGGTGTGAATTGTGCTTATTCCTGATTGAAATATTGTATTGATTCGGAAAATAAGAAAAAGAACATTTCAAGAAGAAATGCTTATCCTAAGTGATTTCAACTCCAGAGTTCGCTGATTGTTTTAGCGTTTAATAATTTAGAAAGCGTCGTGTAACGCGGCGCTTGTGGTGCTTCTCCTTTAATATTCTTTCCAAGCTTAATGGGCTTTACAGTCTTTTTGTTTTTAAGATAAAGTTTATATTTACCCGTATCTTTGTATGGTTCTATATGATCAATTTCCGCATAATGACTAATATGTGCAATTGGCGCTTTCTCGTAAATTGCCAGATACTTCAAGTTCTCGCGTGCTTTTTGTGAAAGTCGGATTTCCCACCACGCATTATTTTCCATATAAGCATGTTTAAAGCCAGCTTCAAATGCGGCACAGACAACTGTGTCAAAATCAACAACTCTATCTTTTTTTGTCTTTTCAATTGCTATCTCTTCAATTTCCTCGTTCATCGGTTCGTAATAGTAAGAAATATCATTACCGCATAAATATCGTTGTAGAAGTACTACATCGGGTGGATTTTTGAAAACTTTTAAAACGATATTTAGGTCCGCTGTAACCTCATTGATAGCGATGACAATCTTAATATTGTTTTCAGTAAGAAAAAGCATTAACTCCGTAACGGTTTTGAAAACTGTTTGAGGCAAGTATTTCTCTATTATCTTTTTTGTTTCGGGTTCGTTTTCGATCGCCTTAATAAGCATGTTACGTATTTGATTAGCAGATGACAATGTACTTGTAGCAAAACGTGCAATTTGTTCCGAAATATGTGCGTACACATCGTGCGACGCAATTTCGTTTTCTACGATATATAATTGTGGTTTTTTCGTATCATAAAAATCTATCAAAAAAGCGTCCGGTATACCACGGTGATTATCACGCCCGATTCGTCTTTTAACATCAATATAGACAGAATCTTTACCAAAGAGATATGCCTGATTTTCAATAACCGCTTTTTCAAACTCGGGTTCATTGTTAAAGTCGTACAGGTAATATTCTTTGTTGCCTATAATTATTCTAGCCATAGTTTTATAAATTCCCTTTTATTTATAATTAATGCGGTGCAAATTTGAAATGTAAGTTTTTAATCTATGAAAATATTTTAAAATTGCCCGTCATTCACCATCACACTCCATACATTAATCATTAACACGGCTCACTATGAAGATGTATAGGTTAAATTACTTTCTTCTTACATTTTTTAGAGTACTTTTTTACGATCAATTTTAAAAAAATCACATAATAAACCGAGAATGGTCTTCAATTCTGCTGGGCACTGATCGGGCATGGGCGGTTTTAATTCATAGGCTAGCCCCTCGAATGCACGACCAAGCGTGAACAACTGGTTAAGTGTCTCAGACTTAGCGACATATTCTGCCAATACATCAGCGGGGTACTGTGAAAGCTGATTTTCAACTTCTGCTTTTATCTTTGCGCTTGAAAAAATATCGGCACTCGATGTATCTACCAATAGTTTCAGGGCAGTATCTACAATTTCATCTGTACGCTGCCGGCCCGCATCACCATATCTAAATCCTTCAGCTAATCCTGTCCTCCGCGAATCCAAATCGAGATGCGAAATCAAACGTGTAGTATAGTCAAGTGCAATTAAGAAATAAGCAGTTACTACATAAAGGAGTCTTACCATAGCTACTGATGTTTTATTACTGGCCATATATTCCTCAATAATTAATCGAATTTTACTAAGAAGTTGGTTACAACCATTGAAGTTTAGTCCGACTAGTAATGTAGCTTTCGCTCCTTTATAGAAAGATGGCCATAGTACATTTTTATCCATAACGCATGGAATTTTCAATTCGGCAATTAATTTTTCCTCTATGATTCGCAAGGTGGTTTTGCTGAATATATTGATTATTCTCTGAAGAAATTCACCATGCAAAACAATAACGTTATGTTTTGATCCAAATTCACGAGTTTCTTTTCGATTGTCCGTTGTCACAACAATCGCTCGTTCTACACCCAAAACTTCGCGGAGACCCTTCGTCCAAAATACTCTTTCTATTGCTTGCGGTGTTTTTTTTCTTTTAATATCAACACATGTTCTATCACGATTTAATGGTGAAGATTTCATATAGAGCCAAAGATCGACATCGGTTACATCGTAGCCACTGTAGTTGAATGGCACGCTACGCACTACGAAATAACCTAGGGTTACGAAGTATGCTTTGAGCGCTTCTTCTGCTAATTCGCCTTTGGCAAGATCTTTCTTTGTTAAAGTCAACGGATACCTCCTGTACGCAGGTCATTCAATAACATTGCAACACCTTTTCTTAGGGGCTCTGTTTGTTGTTTACGCACAATAACGCGGTTTACTTCGGGACCTTCATATTTTGTTGCGGATACAGACGGCATATTAAGAAGAGTGTCCGTACTTGCCTCGCCCGCCGTGATTACCATAAGTGCCATTCTTCCAACATCTTTCTTTAAAAGACGCATAAAATACCGACCATCACCTGTAGGTTTCACTTCTAAAACACCTTTTACCTCCAGCACTTTATAATCCTGCCCTATAGCTGTTGCGGGGCCAACCCAAGATCCAGAAATTAGTTTTTTCATAAGTGCTTCAATCATAGTAATTCGTCCACGACTATGAGGACTACTCGTCATACCATATGTTAAAGAGGTCACGAAAGCTTTCGCCAAATCAAAAGCATCATCTACAATTGAATTTGTAAATTTAGAAAATGCAGCCGGTAATGTAACAAATGAGAACATCCCAGCCTCATTGCCAATCGTGTTCTCATCTATAAATCCGATGGCGCACACTTTTGAATAGAGAATATCGCCTAGTATTATAATAGCTTCTCTTTTTGGAATACATCCAAGCGCATTAAGCTTTTCAGATAATTCAGCCAGCCTCTTTTTATCCTCTGATCTGAGAGAAGATAAGACAGCATTTACTTTCATAATTTCTTCATGTCTAAAAAGATTTCCATTGAAGTAAAGTCGTTCATTATCTATAACTTCTGAATCAAAAAAGCCAATCTGTTCATATTGTTTTAAAATTTCATTAGTGTCTTTGTTTGATAGTGAAAAATTATCTGCTAAATATTCCGCAGTATCACTTTTCGCAATTGGTATGTCAGAAACCATCTCAGACACTTCAATGGCAGCCTTCTCATTTTTATCTGGAGATGACTCTTCAAAGATTGTAGCTGTATGTTCAAGTGTCTTAACTGTGGTAAGACCCAAAACAGATAGACCCGAATCTCCGTGGTCTATAAGGCGTTGCTTCTGTAATTCATTTAAAATTGCTGGTAGTTCAAATCTAACGGAGATACCGTTAGCTTTTGCTAGTGCATGCAGTCGTACTTTTGTAACATCAACTTGTACTGATGCAGCCAAAGCATTAAGCATTGTTCCACATTTACCAGCCAAAATTATTTGTTCATAATCTTGTGAAACATTAGCAACACCTTCTAGTTTTCTACTGTGATGTATGATCCATGCGCCAGTAGTTTTTTTATTCACTATTAAAACCTCTGTTTTGTAATATTAGCTTTGTGCTTCTATTAGAAATTAATTTTCTTATTAATTGCATCAAATAATACAACTTCTTAAAAACATTGCAAGAAGAAATACAATAGAAAAACGTGAAGAGTGCCCCACGGCACT
>AWGX01000638.1 GCA_000495415.1 Smithella sp. ME-1
TATATGTCAGTTCAAAAAGAGTATTTTCAAAGCTTAACAAAATTGAGCAGGGAGATCGGAAAAACAGATGATCAGGAAAAGATGCTTCATCTGATAGTGTCTGTGGCCGTTGAAACTCTCAAAGCCAAGGCAGCCGTAATATTTCTGAACGAGGAAGACTCGCAGGATACGATCCGCAATGTCGCTGTCGCTCAGGTCGGGCTTTCTGAAAAATATATT
>AWGX01000639.1 GCA_000495415.1 Smithella sp. ME-1
GTGGTTTAGGCAGCTGAGTATCGGACAATTTGGCTTCGATCAACAAAAACGGTTTACCGTCTTTAACTATAAGAAAATCTACTTCCCTTTTTTCCTTATCCTTAATAAAGTGCAGTGAAAAATCACCGAGTCCCAGATTATTCCATAACGTTACCGCCCTCAATAATTCACAAGCCACCATATTTTCAAATCTTGCCCCGTCATCTTTGATCCGGGCATAGTCAAAAAGATAGTATTTCTTTTCCTTTTGGATAGCCCGCGCAATTTTGGTTGTCCAGGTCGGAATGCTAAATATCAGATAAAAGCGCTCAAGGATATCCAACCAGCTTCTTATCGTGTTGTAGGAAACTTTCATGTTTTCCGCGAGCGAGGTCACGGAAAGCGGACTGCCTATTTTGGAAGGTAAAAGGGTGTAAAGCGTTTCAATCTCCTGCACCGCTTTAATATCCGTCAGGTCGCGAATATCTTCACGGACAAGCTGACGCGCATAAGTGTTTGACCAGCGGCGATAAGATGTCTCACGGCCGGAGAGGAAAGGTTCCGGAAAACCGGACAACATGGCGAGCTGTCGCCAAATTTCTTCTCTGACTTTGGAGTCCTTCATGGATAAGGACAGAGGGTCTTTTAGAAAATCAGCAAATTGTCGTTTCGCTCCAATGAGTTCGGACATCGTAAACGGAAATAAATGAAAAAGATAATAACGTCCGGCCATAGAATCTCCGCCTTTCTGATAGATATCCAGACGTCCACTGCCTGATATTAAAAATTTAAAATCTTTATGAAATTGATCATAGACGCCTTTCAGATAATTCTTCCAATCCTTGTATTTATGGATTTCATCTAAAATGATCAGAGGCGTCGATGCATCTTTCCGAACAACATTCGTAAAAAAGTTCTTGTTTTTAAAGAATGATTCCCGGTGCTCACCGATGTCCCAATTCCAGTAGAAATGATTTGTAAATGATCCGGCAATAAGTTTGGACAATGTCGTTTTGCCCGACTGACGGGGACCAGCCAGAAAAATCATTGATTTTTCCTGAGATAGTTCCCGCCAGATATTCCTGTATGGCGTTCGTTTTTCCATATGACTATTATTCAGTTAATTGAAAAATAGTCAAGACTATTTTTCAGTGGATGAAATAAAAAGAAAGGAAAAGTATAAAAAGTATAGGGTCGGGTCTTGAAATGTGAGTTTCCGGACGATAAGAAGTAAC
>AWGX01000640.1 GCA_000495415.1 Smithella sp. ME-1
TGTTACCTTTCTGGTTATTTTCTTCTTTGCCTGGACAATGGGTGGAATGTTCAACATCGCCTATGCCGCTTATAATGAAATACAAAAACCGGCTGTCAATCAAAAACAATCACTAAGACCGGAAGAAAAATTCCAAAAAGCTGTTGACGAACTCAAAGATGTTATTTCCAGGAAAGCTTCTTGGAGTACCAGAAGAAATGAACTGAAGGAAAAAAGGAATGCGATTGAATCTCTGGATGCAGAAATAAAGAGCCAGTTTGCTGAAACAGAAAAGAAACTAAAAAATGCCGGATTACCGCAGGAGATACTGCAGCGGCATTATAATTTTGTTAAACACTACGAAGATAATCTAAAAGAATTTAGAGCCAACCTTGATGCGGCAGATATTGCTAAAACGGATACGGAATTTGAAATCAACGCGCAAAAAATCCATCAACATCTGGAAAAGGTAGCGCCGCCCAGAAAACATAAA